>DATAJI010000142.1:0-6183 GCA_036262195.1 Solirubrobacteraceae bacterium | reverse complement strand
CGCGCCGCCAAGCCGGTAACCGGCTTGATAGATCTCGACGACCGACCCGGGCTGCGCACCGTCGACTGGCTGATGCGCGACGGCCTCGTGGAGCGCCGGATCGAAGCCTTCGCCGGCCTCACCGTAGCGCTCGATGCCGGCGCGCTCCAGCGCCGCGAGCAGCTCGCGGCGCACCAGCCGCAGTCCCTCGATCAGCTGCTCGTCGACGTCCGGCGCCTCAGCCGCGGCAACGAGCGCCCGCTCGAGGTTGTCGAGGGTCGGCACCAGCTCGCGCGCGAGTCGCGCGACGCCGCGCGATTGGGCACTGTCCAGCTCGCGCGCCGTCCGCTTGCGGTAGTTCTCGAAATCGGCCTGCGTGCGCTGAGCGAGGGCCAGGTAGGAGTCGGCGAGCGTTTCCTCGGCTCCGGAGGAAACGTCGGCCTCCTCAGGCACCTGTGCCGCGCGGGCTGCGTCGCCGTCGTGCACGATCTGCGGCTCGCCGTTTGGTTCGTTGTTGGGAGCTGCCGTGGAGCCGAGGACCTCGTCCTCGGCTCCAGCGGCGCGAAACTCGCTCATCGCTTAGGACTGGGTCGGCTCGTCGACAACCTCGGCGTCGACGACGTCCTCGTCGGATGACTCGGCGCCGTCGCCGTTGGGAGCGCCGTTAGCCTCCGCGGACGCCGCCGCGGCCCGCTCGTAGATCGCCTCCGAGACGCTGTGGAACGCCTGGTTGAGCGCGTCGGTCCGCTCGCGAATCGCAGCGGGATCGTCGGACTCGAGCGCCTCGCGCACCGCCTTGATCGCCGCCTCGATCTGCTCCTTGGCGTCGTCGTCGACCGAGTCGGCGAGCTCCTTGAGCTGGCGCTCGGCCTGGTAGGCGGCGTTCTCGCCACCGTTGCGGGCCTCGGCGAGCTCGCGCGCCCGGCGATCGTCGTCGGCGTGCGTCTCGGCGTCGGCGACCATGTTCTTGATCTCCGCGTCCGAGAGCCCGGATCCGGCTCTGATCTCGATCTTCTGCTCCTTACCCGTACCGAGGTCCTTCGCCGACACGCTGAGGATCCCGTTCGCGTCGATGTCGAATGCGACCTCGACCTGGGGGATGCCGCGCGGCGCCGGCGGGATGCCGGTCAGCTGGAACTTTCCGAGCGACTTGTTGTAGCTCGCCATCTCGCGCTCGCCCTGGAGGACGTGGATCTCGACCGAGGGCTGGTTGTCCTCGGCGGTCGAGAAGACCTCCGACTTGCGCGTCGGGATCGTCGTGTTGCGCTCGATCAGCCGCGTGAAGACGCCGCCCTTGGTTTCGATGCCAAGCGTCAACGGAGTGACATCGAGCAGCAGGACGTCCTTGACGTCACCGGCGAGCACGCCGGCCTGGATCGCTGCGCCGACTGCGACGACCTCGTCCGGGTTGACGCCGCGATGCGGCTCCTTGCCGGTCAGCTCCTTGACCTTCTCCTGGACGGCCGGCATACGCGTCATGCCACCGACGAGGACGACGTGATCGATGTTCGCAGCGCCTTTGTCCTTGGCGTCGTTGAGAGCCTGGCGCACCGGCGCCACAACCCGATCGAGCAAGGCGCTCGTCAACTCGGAGAGCTTGGCCCGCGTAAGGCGGGTGTCGAGATGCTTGGGACCGCTCTGGTCAGCGGTGATAAACGGTAGGTTGATCTGCGTTTCCTGCGTCGTCGAAAGCTCGATCTTCGCCTTCTCAGCCGCCTCGTAGAGACGCTGTAGCGCCATCGGGTCGGCCTGCAGGTCGATCGCCTGGTCGCGCTTGAACTCGGCGACGAGCCAATCGACGATCGCCTTGTCGAAGTTGTCGCCGCCGAGGTGGTTGTCACCCGCGGTCGACTTGACCTCGAAGACGCCATCACCGATCTCGAGCACCGACACGTCGAACGTGCCGCCACCGAGGTCGAAGACGAGGATCGTCTGATCGGACTCCTTGTCGAGCCCGTAGGCCAGCGACGCGGCGGTCGGCTCATTGATGATCCGCTTGACGTCGAGCCCGGCGATCTTGCCGGCGTCCTTGGTCGCCTGACGCTGATCGTCGTTGAAGTAAGCGGGGACGGTGATCACGGCCGCGTCGACGGTCTCGCCGAGATAGGCCTCGGCGTCGGCCTTCAGCTTCTGCAGGATCATCGCGCTGATCTCCGGCGGCGAGTACTCCTGGCCGCCCGCCTCGACGCGCGCGTCACCGTTCTTGCCGGAGACGACCTTGTAGGGGACGATCGCCTCCTCTTCGCCGACCTCGCTCTCCTTGCGGCCCATGAAGCGCTTGATCGAGAAGATCGTGTTCTGCGGGTTCGTCACCGCCTGTCGCTTGGCGACGGTGCCGACGAGGCGCTCACCCGAAGGGGCGAACGCAACTACCGAAGGGGTCGTGCGACCGCCCTCGGCGTTCTCGATAACGGTCGGTTCGCCGCCTTCGAGTACTGCCATGCACGAGTTCGTCGTGCCCAAGTCGATTCCGATGGTCTTGGCCATTGGTTGCCATCACTCCTTTGACGCTATGCAATAAATCTAAGTGGCAGTGTAGCAGATCGCTTGGGGAGAGCTGCGGGAGCCGCCTGTCGGCGGGCTGCCTGTCCTTGCCTAGCAGGGGTCCTCGCTCAGCTCACGCAGGTTGGCGTCGCGATTGGCCGCACGTTTGCCACTTTTTGAGCCAGAGCTTCGCGACCGCGGGCACTAGTGGCCGGGCGATGCAGCTTGGGCTGGCGGAAGTTGCACGGCATGCCGCGCGAGCGGCCGCTCGAAGGTCGGCGAGGACCCTCGCTTCGCAAGGACAGGCAGCCGCCGCAGAGCGGCGGCTCCCGCAGCCCCTTTTACTGGGTCGCGCCGGTGGGGCCGGTAGCGCCGATCGAGGCGAGCACGCTGTTGACGTGCGAGTCGATCGCCGTCGCGAGCTGGACAGCGTCACTGTCCGGGACCTTCTCGTTCGGCTTCCCCACCACGACAAGCTGAACGTAGACGGTGCCCTGCTCGAACGACACGAGGTCCTCGTGAATCGAGGTGTGCTTGTGTGAGACGCCGATCCTCAGCAGGAACGAGCCGCCGCCGACGCCGACGCTGCCGGCGTCCTTGAACTTGATCTCGCTCGCCTTGATGTGCGCCTTCCGGCCGGCCGCCCGGATGAACCCCTTGTCGAAGAGCTCATGACCCCTCTTCGAGTTGAACAGCGCCTGTTCATCGGTGAAGAAAGTGCTGACGGCCGAGGCGTCGGCAACGTAGGAGACACCGTCGGTCACGTCGTAGTAGCTGACGCCGTCCGGCGTCGCAGCCGTCGTGAAAATGCCGTCGTACTGGGCAGTGAAGCCGGTGACGGGCGTCACGTATCCCTGCGAGCTCGCCACCGCGCCCGCCGCGAGGTCGCCCGGTTGCAGCGCCATCGACGCGAGGTCCGGTGTTCCGGCCGGGGGCGTCGCGCTCGCCGCCACCGCGACGCCGGTCAGGCCCAGCGTGAGGCTCGCGCCGAGCGCGATGCAGATCCTGCGACGGGTCTTCATTCGGGCTCCCTCTCGTGGTAGGCCGAGGGGATGATTATGACGGCGGCGGCCGATCACGCAAGGGCGTCGCCGGCGCGACCGCTGAGCGCTCGTCGCCGGGCGTCTCGGCGCGCAGCACAAGCTCCAGCTCGAAGCGACTGTCCGGCTGGTCCAGCAGATCACCAAAGCATTCGCGTAACCGCGCCAGGCGGTAGCGAACCGTCTGCGGATGCACGTGCAGCTCGGCGGCGGCGGCCGGCACATGGCCCTGCCAGCGAAGCCAAGCGAGCAGCGTCGCCTCGAGCCGAGCGCGCGATGCCGGGGTGAGCCCTTCCAGCGGCGCAAGCGCGCGCGCCGCCAGCTCGCCGACCAGCGCTGCATCCGCGTGCACTGCGAGCGTACCGAGCGCCTCCTGGGCGAAAATGAGGCGATCCGCGACGAGCACGCCGTCCTGGGCGAGACGCACGCAACGCGCGGCACGCGTCCAGCTGAGCGGCGCGGCGTCGACGGCCACGGTCGGGCCGAGTGCGGCCGGACGTCCGGCGAGGATCCGCTCGAGCCGACCGCGTCGAGCGGGCGCATCGGGGTCCGAGACGAGTACGCATGCGAGGTCCTCGACGCGCGCGCCGATCGCGCCCTCGCCAGCCAGCGTCGCGAGCCGCTCGGGGTCGCGGTGATCAGCCGCAAGCACGGCGAGGCGGCGCGGCAGCTGCCAGTCCACGGCGCCGGCGGCCTGCTCGGCCTCGGCCCGATCGAGGCCATCGACGACGATCTCGCGGACCAGAGCCTGGCGCGCCCGCTGGCGCTCTCCGGCGCTGGCGGCCTGCTCGGAGGCGTAGCCCTCAACCGACTCGGCCGAGACCTCGTCGATGTAGGCGAAGATCGACTCCGCGAGCAGGGACAGCGTCGTCGCATCGAGCCCGGCGTCGCGCGCGACCGTCGAGACCCGCCGCCATGCGACCCGCGCCCCAAGGCGGTAGGCCGCCTGCAGCGCGTCGAGCCCGCGACCGGCTCGGTACTCGCCACGCCCGAGCGCGATGTAGACCTCGCGGCCGGGCCGCACCCCCGCGGCCGGCTGACCGATCTGCTCGAGGAACTGGCGCAGAGCGCGGTCGATCGCGACGCGTACGGCGCGCCCGAACGCGCCGCGCATCGGCTTGCGGTACTCATCGATCGAGGCCGCGATCGCCGCGGTGATCTCCTCGGCGACCGCTCCGATGACGGGCGCGACGATCTCGCGCAGCGCCGGATCAAGCGCCTGCCACGGACGGTCGAGCGGCGGATCTTGAGTGTCCATGACAAGTTTTAGACTACTACGTTCCCCACAGCCCAAGAAACTGCGCCCCAGTTAACGGTATTCTGCCTATCGGTGGGCCGTCTAGAGCGCAACGTCAACATCGCCGCCGTCGTGATCCCATTCCTCGCGACGATTCTCGCCGCGGTCTTTGCCTGGGGAACCCTGCTGCACGCGCGCGATCTCGTGATCTTCGCCGTGATGTACATGACGAGCGCCCTCGGAGTCACCGTCGGCTTCCACCGCCATCTGACCCACCGGGCGTTTGAGACTTCGCGGCCAGTGCACTACGCACTCGCGATCATGGGCTCGCTGTCGGTCGAGGGGCCGGTTCTTGCGTGGGTCGCCGATCACCGCAAGCACCACACGTTCTCTGATGAGGAAGGCGACCCGCATTCACCGCACGTCGGCCGCGGCGCCGGTATCGGCGGGATGCTGAGCGGCCTCTACCACGCTCATGTCGGCTGGCTGTTCGAGACCAACGGCCGCGCCGAGAAGAGCCGCTACTGCCCCGACCTCGTGGCGGATCCGACGATGCGCAGCGTCCATCGAGCGTTCCCGTTGATCGTCTTCGCGACGATCGCGATCCCGTTCGCCGCGGGCGCCGCCTGGGGCGGCACGCTCGGCGCTGGCCTCGAGGCCGCGCTCTGGGCAGGGCTGGTGCGGATCTTCCTCGTCCACCATGTGACGTGGTCGATCAACTCGGTCTGCCATTTCTTTGGCCAGCAGCGCTTCGCCACCGGCGACCAATCGCGCAACGTCTTCTGGCTCTCGCTGCCGAGCCTCGGCGAGTCCTGGCACCACAACCACCACGCTTTCCCGCGCTCCGCCTTTCACGGCCTGCGGTGGTACGAGCTCGACCCCTCCGGCTGGGTCATCTTCACGCTCGAGAAGCTCGGCGTCGTCTGGAACGTCGTGTCGGTGGATCGCGAGCACGAAGCCGCGAAGCTCGCCACCGCCACCCGCTGATCTCGAAGGTGGCGCCTGTGCCCCGGAGTGGTGTGCTCGGCACCCTCGCTCCGGAAGGACAAACGCGAAGCGGGGAACGTGACGACGCCGCGAGCGAGGCCCATCGCGAGCGCCCGCGGCTGCGCGGCGTGTCGCACACGTGGGCCTTCTTCGGCTCGCTCGCCGCCGGCGTCGCGCTCATCTACAGCGCTCCCGCCGGGCGCGCGAGCGCCGCTGCCGCCGTCTACGCGAGCGCCGTCTCAGCACTGCTCGGCGTCAGCGCGCTCTACCACCGCGTCGAGTGGCGGCCGCCTGTACGACGCTGGATGCGCCGTCTCGACCACGCGATGATCTTCGTGCTGATCGCGGCGACCAACACGCCGTTCGCGCTGCTCGCGCTGCACGGCACCCTGGCGACCGTGATCCTCTGCGTCGTCTGGGCCGGCGCGCTCGGCGGCGTCGTCCTCCAGCTCGCCT
>DATAJI010000141.1:0-2418 GCA_036262195.1 Solirubrobacteraceae bacterium | reverse complement strand
GAGCGATCCGGGTTCGCCGGCGGCGAGGTCGCGGAGGCCCTCAGCGACACAGAGATCAAGGCGGCTTTGCGCGCAGCTACGAACGAAGCAGTCACTCTGGGTGTGTTTGGCGTGCCAAGCGTCCGTGTGGGCGACACACTGTTCTGGGGCGATGATCGCCTCGAAGACACAGCCGCGCTGGCTAGCGGCGCGCCGCGCACCACCACCTGATCGCGGGCCCCGGTCTCCTCTATCGCTCTTACTGCGAGCCGAGCAACGTGTCCGTATGACGTTGGGTTATGAGACGGCCATTCGAAGCTCCGGATCGCGCCGCTTCATCACACCGCTACGCGACAGCAGAAGGTTGCGTGGTGTCACGCTCGGGCTACGTCAAACCTGGGCGGGCCAGTCGGCGTCGAGTTCGAGCAGTTCCCGTGGCAAAACCGTCGGCTCGGTCACCTGGAGACTGTTCTGCTCCAGGTCGCCGGTAATCGTGCGCCAGAGCAGCCTCTGCTCGGTCAGCGGCCGGGCCGCCCACGGGTTCTTCCAGAGGGTGAGGTCAGCGCTTGGGATCACGAGCGGGCCGAGGTGCTGCGCGGTGAGCACCGCGGACACGCGGGTGACCTGCGGTTCAGCGCCGCGTTGCCAAAGCCCGTACGGGTTGCGTGTCAGGGACGCCGCGTTCATCTGTCCGACGCCGCCGAGCACGGGGACGGTCAGTACTTCGGGGCCGTACAAGGCCCATTGGATGAGCCGGTCGGTGACGAGGTTGCGATTGCAGAGCGCGGCGACGACGAACGGCAGGGCCGGCTTCCCGTACTTGGATTTGTCGCGCAGGTTGTCCTCTAGGTACTGGCGCTCGTCCACCCGGCTGTCGAGAACACCGTTGGAGAAGATGGTCGGGAACAACAGCGGGTCCCCGCGGGCCGACGGGGGCTTGGGATGCGCGCGCAGCTTCAGCACCCAGTCGCGGACCCGCAGCTCCGTTTCGTCACGCTGGCTGACCGGTGGGGCATCGGTCCACTCCAGGCTCGCTAGCCACGTCTCGACGCGCGGGATGACGTCGTGCCGAGACGGTGTGTCTTGGCCGCCGACCTTGACCCGGACCGAGACGGAGAAGTCCGAGTCAAACGCCTCGTCGATTAGGTCAAGGATCACGTTCCAGCGGGTCTGAGCGGCCATCTCGTCGTTGCTGATAGTGATGACCGTGGCCTCCAGGTAGAACGCGCTGTCGCCGCGGCGAGCGAGAAAGTCAGGGCGTCGACTGGTGTCAGCCAGTTCCGGATCGCGCTCTAGTTCGTAGCCCAGGCGCCGGTGGATCTCGTGGACATAGAGCTCCCAAAAGGCGCCGAGGCTCTGGCGTGGCTCTGTGGCGCGAAAGTCGCCTCGGAGCTGCTTCTTTCCGGCATCCGGGAACCGTTCGAACCAGCTCTCCAGGAGAGATCGCACCGCGTCGAACTCCGGACGGGCGACACGGTTCAGTGCGCAAAACAGCGTCTCGGTCCGCTTGCCGAGGCTTGAGTCGGTCCGTTGTGTCTCGTCGAAGAGCCGCATCGCGGGTAGGCGCGCGGGATGGTAGGCGCAGCGCCCCGCGAACCGGCGGGCTCGACCACCAACTTAACGCGTGCGCTTGCGCGCCAGACGCCACGCTGCTTGAGCACGTGGTCTACCGCTATCCATCCGCGGTGACCTACGAGCCCCCGGCCTCCGGTTCGGAGAGCCCAGAACGATGGCGCTGCTCGCCTCCCGTGCAGATACCAGCACCTCTCCGCCGGCGGCTTAGCGTGTGTTCGCAGAGGTTACGTTGTGAGACGCGTGAGTTGTTGTCGGTGTGCGCGATCATCTGGGGATGTTGACCGCGTTCTTCTTTGGAGCGATGTCTCCCTACTCCTGGTTTGCGGCCGAGCGCATCGGGTCGCTGCTGCCGGACGCGGAGTGGCGACCGGTGTTCGCTGGCGGCGTGTTCAAGGCATGCGGACGGGTTTCCTGGGGGCTGACCGAGGATCGTGGCGTAAAGCTGGCTGACTGCGAGGCGCGGGCACGGGCCCACGGCCTGGGCGCCATCCGATGGCCGGATCCATGGCCGACCAATGATCTGCTGGTTGCTCGGGCGATGATCTTCGCCCAACAGCACGGCGCGGTGAAGCGGTTCGCGCTCACGGCAATGCGGATGGCGTTTCTGGAGGGTCTTGACCTTGGAGATGCCATGGCTGTCTCCGCGGTGGCTGAGCGATCCGGGTTCGCCGGCGGCGAGGTCGCGGAGGCCCTCAGCGACACAGAGATCAAGGCGGCTTTGCGCGCAGCTACGAACGAAGCAGTCACTCTGGGTGTGTTTGGCGTGCCAAGCGTCCGTGTGGGCGACACGCTGTTCTGGGGCGATGATCGCCTCGAAGAGGCAGCCGCGCTGGCTGGCGGCGCGCCGCGCACGACCCCCTGATC
>DATAJI010000140.1:0-2625 GCA_036262195.1 Solirubrobacteraceae bacterium | reverse complement strand
GACTCGCCGGCAGTGGCAGCTTTTTCACCGCACTGGGCGACGACGCGCTCGGTCAGCAATCGCGGAACCGCCTGGCAGAGCTAGGCGTCACCGTACACGCCGCGCGACGCAGCGAGCGCACGCGCCGGGCGTTTACCTTCCTGGACCGCCACGGCGAGCGCACGATCACGACGCTCGGTGAGCGGCTGGAGCCGCGCGGCACCGACCAGCTTCCGTGGGGCGCGCTCGCTGAGGCCGACGCGGTCTACTTCACGGCCGGCGACGCCGAAGCCGCCGGGCACGCGCGCATGGCACGCGTGCTCGTGGGAACGCCACGTGGCGCCCGAGGGCTCGCGAACGTGCCGCTTGACGCGCTCGTCTACAGCTCCAAGGACGAAGAGGAGCGGGCCGTGGCAGAAACCCTGACGCCGCAGCCCGGTCTGCTCGTCGCCACCCACGGCGCTGCGGGCGGAAGCTGGCGCTCGGCGCGGGGAGTATCCGGGCGCTGGACGCCGGCGCTGCCTCCGGGGCCGCTGGTCGACCAGTACGGAGCGGGTGATTGCTTCGCCGCAGGCTTGACGTTCGGGCTCGGTAGCGGGCTCAGCGCAGCAGACGCAATCGCGTTGGCGGCTCGCTGCGGAGCCTGGTGCACAAGCGCGCGTGGTCCCTACGAAGGCCAGCTACGGAAGCCATGATCGCTCTCCTGCAGTCGGACAATTTGCAACTTGGCGTGCATGAGCAGGAATTTCACCTCGATCCGGTGGTCCGGCCCCAAGGGAACGTGCTAGCCTCATCGCCCACATAAGGAAGCCGAATCGTCGCGCCTTCAGCGGGCCGGCGAGCGGGGGAACCAATAGGTCCCCTTGGCCATGGGGCGAATCGCCACCTCGAGTGGCGTAGCGCGAAGCGCGAGCCCGTCAGCTAACCCCGCAGGCTCATAAGCAAGACGACGGAAGGAAGACCGTGGCGCTCAGCCGTGATCTGGCCAGCAACAATATTTGGGTGGAGTCGCTTGAGCGCTCGCTCGCGCGCCGCGGCCGCCCACGGCGCGCCTCGCTCGAGCTCGGAAAGCTAACGCCGCCGCGCGATCTGAGCGACCCGGACAACTGCGCCGAGTCGGTCGTCTACTGGCGGACGCGCCGCGCCGCATCGAACAGCTCGACGATCCCCGCCGCCGGCGGCGCCACGGCGCTGGCGCTGCTTGCCGCGACGACGCTGCCAGCGCTGACAGCCGGGCACTCCGACTCCGCCAAGACGCTCGTTCGCGGCGCCGGCGGCCAAGCCGGCACCGGCAGCGGGACGCATGCCGCGCTAGTGCAGCGCTCGACGGCGGCTGGCAAGACGTTTGACGCCAGCAGGGCGAGCGGCCTCGGACAGGCTGCAGCCGCCGCGAGAGTTGCCGCCGCACCGAAGGCCTCCGGCAAGGTCATCTACGGCAGCGTCGAGAGCGTTCAGCGGATGCTCGGCCTCACGGCTGACGGCGAGGTCGGTCCGGCGACGGGAGCCGCGATCCGCCACTTCCAGTCCGCCCACGGGCTGACCGTCAACGGGATCGTCGATCAAACGACTTATGACGCGATGCAAGCCGCCGAGCCAGCTCCAGCGCAGGCAGCCACGGCAGCGACGATCGTGACCGCGGGCGTGGGCGCCAGCGCCCATATAGCGAGCGCCTCGGCCACGGTGCCGGTTACCGCACCGGTCGCGGCTCCGGCGAGTGACTCGAGCACGACGACGACCACCGTGGCGACGACGGACACGGGCGGCGCGGCGAGCGCGACGGTAACGCCCGCTACCGCGACCGTCGATGGGGCGGCGGACACGACCCTCGCGACGCAGCCCGCCGTTCCGGAGGGCGTGACCGCGCTGCAGACCGCGCTTGACATCCCGGCGGACGGGACGTTTGGAGCGCAGACCAAGGCGGCGGTCGAAGCGTTCCAAAGCGCGCACGGCCTCGCCGTGGACGGCGTCGTCGGCCCGCAGACGCGCGACGCGCTGGGCCTCGGCCCCGGTCCGATCCTGCAAGACACCCAGCCGCCACCACCACCGCCCGCGACGACCGAGGACGCTAGCGACGGCAGCCCGACGGCGGCCGCTGACACAACCCAGACCACCAGCTCGAGCGACTCCAGCGGCAGCAGCGACTCCAGTGCCAGCAGTGGGACGAGTGGCGACTCCGTCGACACCACCACGAGCACCGGGGATTCGGCAGGCGTGGCGCTCGGGATGAAGGAGATGGTCAGCGCGGCCTACGCGATCGCGACGCTGCCCTATATCTGGGGCGGCGGCCACGGATCGTTTATCTCGCCCGGCTATGACTGCTCGGGCTCGGTTTCTTATGTGCTGCACGCTGCGGGACTTTTGAGCGAGCCCGAGGACTCGAGCCAGCTAGAGAGCTACGGCGCTCCCGGGCCCGGCAAGTACATCACGATCTATGCGACCGACGGTCACGCCTGGATGACGATCGACGGCAGGCGCTTCGACACGGTCGCCCTTTCGGAGGACGGGTCACGCTGGGCCGATGGCGGCGGCGAGTTCGACGGCTACGTGGAGCGCCACCCGATCGGCTACTAGGGCCAAAGCCCTAAGGGCTTGGCCGTCGGGCTGTTGCTCTTGGACGCTGGGTGGGTTTGTGGCCTGGCCCGGGGG
>DATAJI010000139.1:0-1611 GCA_036262195.1 Solirubrobacteraceae bacterium | reverse complement strand
GTCTCACGATCGTGTTCAATGGTTGCATCTACAACCATCGCGAGCTGCGGGCGGAGCTCGAACGCGCCGGGTACGTGTTCTTCTCGAGCAGTGACACCGAGGTGATCGCGAAGGCCTACCACCGCTGGGGCACGAGCTGCGTCGAGCGCTTCGCCGGCATGTTCGCCTTCGTCCTGGCCGAGCGGGATAGCGGACGGCTGGTGCTGGCACGCGACCGGCTCGGAATCAAGCCGTTGTACCTGGCCGAGGTCGACGGAGCGTTGCGTTTTGCCTCGACGCTCCCGGCGCTGTTGGCTGGTGGCGGCGTCGACACGGCCCTCGATCCCGTCGCCTTGCACCACTACTTCAGCTGGCACGCGGTGGTGCCGGCGCCGCTCACCGTGCTCAGCGGCGTGCGGAAGCTGGCGCCGGCGACAGTGGCCGTCGTCGAGCCGGATGGCACGCGCTCGGAGCGGACGTACTGGGACCCTCCCTACCAGCGCCGCGAACAGGATCAGGACATCGGCGAGGGCGAGTGGGCCGAGATCGTGCTGGATGCGCTGCGGACCGCGGTCAAGCGGCGCATGGTCGCCGACGTGCCTGTCGGGGTACTGCTGTCAGGCGGCCTGGACTCGAGCTTGATCGTCGCGCTGCTGGCCGAGTCCGGCCAGCGCAACCTCGCGACGTTCTCGATCGGTTTCGACGCGGGCGCCGGGGAGGACGGCGACGAGTTCAGCTACTCCGACCTCATCGCGCGCGAGTTCGGCACCGAACACCAAAGCTGGCGGGTCGGTCCCGCGCGCGTGCTCGCAGCCCTCGATGGAGCGCTTGACGCGATGAGCGAGCCGATGACCTCGCACGACGCCGTCGCGTTCTACCTGCTCTCGGAGGAGGTCTCGGCCTCGTGTACGGTCGTCCAGTCAGGCCAGGGCGCCGACGAGGTATTTGCGGGCTATTCGTGGTATCCGCCGCTCGCGTCGGCCGAGGGGCTCGGCGACGACGTCTACAGCGCCGAGTTCTTCGACCGCGACGAGCAGGAGCTTTCAGAGCTGCTCGCGCCCGATTTCCGCACTGCGGAAGCGTCTCCGAGCCGGCGCTTCGTCGCTGCGCACTTCGCGCGGCCGCATGCGGAGACGCCGCTCGACCGAGCGTTGCGGCTCGATACCCAGATCATGCTGGTCGACGACCCTGTCAAGCGCGTCGACAACATGGCAATGGCGTGGGGCCTCGAGTTGCGCACGCCGTTCCTGGATCACGAGCTGATCGAGGTCGCGGCGGCCTGTCCTCCGTCGCTGAAGCTCGCACACGGCGGCAAGGGGGTGCTGAAGACCGCCGCCCGAAACCACGTTCCAGATGCGGTGATCGACAGATCGAAGGGTTACTTCCCCGTCCCGGCGATCTCGCACCTTGAAGGCGAGGCGCTCGCGCTGGTCCGCGACGCGCTGACCTCTGCTGTAGCGCGTGACCGCGGCCTCTACCGACCCGAGCATGTCGCGATGCTGCTGGAGGACCCGATCGGGTCGCGAACGCCGATCGGAAGCTCGAAGCTGTGGCAAGTCGGCCTGCTGGAGCTATGGCTGCAGCGTCACGGCCTATGAGCTCGGCACCCCGCTTCACGGACGGGTGGGACGA
>DATAJI010000138.1:0-4870 GCA_036262195.1 Solirubrobacteraceae bacterium | reverse complement strand
TTAGCGGATCATCCGCGGACTTCGGTAGCTACCGATCCGGTGTACAACGCGCTGGTGGGAGCGGCTAACTCTGCAGCTACGGAGCTCGCGCAGGCCCAGTCTGGGTTGGCTGCGGCCCGCAGCGCGAGTCACGGCAACGCGCAGAGCCTGATCACCCGCGTGATCGACCTGCCGTCGCTGCCCGCGGGCGCCACGAACGGGGCCGCGGTTGACCTCGAGGGGGTCCTCGCTGGATTCGCCGCCGGCCTCGTTATCAGCATTCTCATCACGGTTCTCATGACCCGGACCGGACGACAACCGGATCGCTGGCTCGAGACTCTCGGCGAAGAAGGCAAGATCGAACCCGTCCCGACGCAGCGCCCTCAAGGCGTCGGTCGCGTCTAACCCTCGGTCTCTTTTTCGCTTTCCGACGCGATTGAGAGTCATCGGTTCGCGGTGGCCGATGGCCCGACTTGCGATCTTCGCGAGCACGATCGCGGCCTGCGTCTTCTCGGGTGCCTTCATTGCCACCGCGTCATCGCGCCGGGTTGCCTGGCGGCTCGAGCACGATCCGCAGCGGACGTGGGCTCCATGCAACCGAAACGCGCTCACCGGGGGACCGTCGACGTTCACGCCGCTGAGCGACGCGCCAACCTCGGCCCTCGTGACGCGCGAACCGGAGAGTGGGCCTACAACGGCAAGGCCTGTTGGCTCGACGGCACGCACTACACGGCGCCCAACGACTACGTGGCGACGGCGTCGCAGCTGGCGGCTTTCCGCGACTTCAAGATGTCGTTTGGGCAGACGGTCACGCAGATGGACCCCTATCTGAGCTAGGTCGACGGCCGTGACAAGCTCAGGGATCCCTCGGCAGACGACCTGATCCAGTGGGCTGCGCACCGTGGGGTATCCCCGAGAATTGGCTGCGGGCGCAGCTTGTTGACCCGCTTACATCGCTGGCCGCGCAGCGCTAGGACGCCCGCGCGTGAGCTAGGCTGCCGCCGGGTGGATGGCGGGTATTATGCGTAGTCGGTCGGTTGATGTTCGTGCAAGGCACGGCGTCACGGAGCGGCTCATCCGAGGCTGTTCTAGGGTCGGGAGGCTAGGCTTGGACCCGCAGGCTGGGAGAACTGCTGGGCGCGCGTCAGTCGCCTCGCTTGGTGCCCTCGCCGATCCTCAGGGCGGCGTGGCGCAGAGCGGTGGCCGAGCCGTGTTCCTCATGACGCGACCCGACCCCGTATTCGCGATGGTGCATATTCCCGCGACGCCGCGCGGCGACGCCACCGGTGTGGTCGTCTGCCCGGCGTTCGCAGGCGAAGATCTCTGCAACTACCGAGTGCGGCGTGCCTGGGCCGAAGCGCTCGCGCAGGCCGGCCATCCCGCTCTGCGGCTCGATCTTCCTGGCATGGGCGACAGCGCCGGCTCGCCGCGAGAGCCCGACCGGGTCGATGCGTGGAAGGCGGCTTTGTCCGACGCGGCCACCTGGCTGCGAGACGATGCCGATTGCGCGCGAATCGCGGCGCTCGGTATTGGCTTCGGCGGCATGCTGGCATGGCTCGCTGCAGCCGACGGCGCGCCGATCGACGACCTCATCCTGTGGGGGGTATCGACAAGCGGACGCCGCCTGCTGCGCGAAGTCAGGGCCGCAGGACTGTTCGAAATCGAGCGGGACATCGAGCTCGAAGCAGCCGTGCCAGGTGGATCAACGCTGGCCGAGGACGTTCTCGACGTCGCAGGTCAGGTGTCGACAACGGCGACGCTCGACGCGCTGTCGCAGGTCGACTTGATGACGCTCGAGCTGCCGGAGCCGACTAGCCGACGCGTGCTCGTCTTCCAGCGCGACGGCGTCGTCGCCGATGCTGAGGTTTGTCGCTATCTCCGCGAGCGCGGAGCCGACGTCACGGTCGCAGACGGCAACAGCTACGGCGCGATGATGCAGTATGTCGAGATTGCGGTTGTGCCGACTGCGGCGATCGGCCGCTCGGTGTCGTGGCTCGCGGACTCAGACATGATCGGCAGACGATCGGCGCAACCACCGGCTGCGCCGGGTGGAGAGCCGCTGCAGGCCCTCGAAGCGATCGAGCTAAATCACGATGGCATCGCGATCCGCGAGACGATGCTGACGACAGACGTCGACCAGGTCACTCTGCGCGGGGTAGTCACAGAGCCGATCGATCAACCCAACGCGGGAATCTGCGTCGTGTTCTTCGCTGGCGGCGCGGATCGGCGAACCGGGCCGAACCGCCTGTGGGTCGACCTTGCCCGACGATGGGCGGCGCAAGGGGTCACCGCCGTTCGGATCGACGGCGAGGGCATCGGCGACGCCGACGGCGACGCACGCTACTGGGCGAACCTGCGCGGCTACTACGACCCGCGCCAGGTGCACAAGACAATCGCGCTGCTTGACGGACTGGAGGCGCGTGGTTTGCCGTCGCGATTCGTACTGGTCGGATTCTGCTCCGGTGGCTATCGCTCATTCCGTGTGGCCCTCGAAGACCGGCGGGTCGTCGGGGTGTTCGCGATCGCCTTCCCGTTTTTCTTCTGGAGTCGCTGGGCCGTCAAAGTACGCCACTCGTGGGTGGGCCGCTGGCGTCGACGGCCAACCGACGGCCCGCGCAAAACCGCGACGATCTGGACGCTCAGGAGTCTGTGGCGAGCGGCCGAGCGTCTGCGGCAGGCCCATGTGGGATACCTGCGCCGCGGGCCGAACAAGATCGATCGTAGCCTCGAGCGTCTAGGGGAGGGAGGGACCGAGTTGCTACTCCTCTACAACTCGAGTTCGCTCGAATATCAAGACCTCTTCCGCGACGGCCACATGAAGCTGATCAGCGCGATGTCAAACGTCCGCGTAGAGCGAATACCCGGACCCGATGTACGGTTCAGGCCACTCGCGCTCCAGCGCTTCGTGAGCGACCAACTTGACGAGGCGCTCGCGCGGGTCCTCGTTGCCAGAAGCTCGCCCGGAAGCGATCCCGAAGCGAGGCACGATGATTCGGCCGCGTTGCCGCTCGACACCCCGATCGCGACTCAGCCGGCGGACCTGAACGGGCGTGCAGACAGCCTCGCACGGCTGCGCACGCTTGTGATTGCGCGGCCACGCAAGGCGACGGTTAGCGAGCTGCGCCGCCAGATCGCCTCGGACCTGATGCCGGACGTCGTCGGCCCCGACGACGCGATTGGCGCGACGCACATCGACGCGGGCTTCCTCGAGGCGCTAGCGGGCCTTGGGGGAGCCGTGTGTCGGCGCCTGCCGCTGTCAATGGCACAGCCGTTGGCGGTCTTGCTGCGCGGTCGGTACTACGACGCAGTCGTGACCTGGAGTGACCAGCCGGTGATCGTCATGGCGACTCTGATGCTGCTGTGGAAGCGCAGGCCGGCGCACGTCGCGATCCTCATGTGGCCATCGAAGCGCAAGAAGGTGATCCCATTGCGCGTCGTGCAGCGGGGTGTCGATCGCTTCATTACCCCGTCGCCGCTACAGCGGCGCTTCGTGCAGGAGCGGCTCGGCATCGAGCCCGAGCGTCTCGTCGAGGTCTCGGGGCACAGGATCGATACGAAGTTCTGGCGGCCACTGCCGGGCGCTGGTGATCTGATCTGCAGCGTCGGCCAGGAGATGCGCGACTACGCGACGCTCCTCGCAGCGCTCGGGCCGCTCGACATCCCGTGCCACATCGCACCGGGCGCAGGCCTCGTCGGTGCGAGCGCCGCGAAGTGGTGGCAAGCCAGCTTGGAGGATCGCTTGCTTCCGGACACCGTCACGGTCGCTGCCCAGTCCTACGCCGAGTTGCGCGAGCTCTACGCGCGGTCACGCTTCGCAGTCGTGCCGCTGCTGCCCTCCGACCACGACAACGGGGTCATCAGCATCCTCGAGGCCTTCGCGATGGGGCGGACGGTGATCTGCACGGAGTCGCCAGGTCAGGTCGGGCTGGTCGAGGACGGTGTCAACGGCCTGCGCGTGCCCCCCGCCGACGCCGTTGCGCTTCGCGACGCGATCGTCGACCTGTGGCGCGATCCGGACCGCTGCGCGCGGATGGGAGCTGCCGGCCGCGCGCTCGTCCTCGAACGTCATGGCATGGACCGCTGGACCAGTGTGATGGTCAGAGCCGTGAACGATGCTGTCCAGACCAGAGTCCGCGCTGGGCGGCCGCGCCCGCCGAGCGACGCCGAAAGGCCGCGTCGGTGAGCGGCGCCCACAGCCCGAGCGTCGCGGTTGGAGCCGATGCCGCGAGCCCCCAAGCGGTCTCGAACGCCCGGGCCTGGGTGCGCGGAGACCATCTCGAGAGCTATGCCCACCGCGTCCTGACACCCGCGGAAGTGTTGATCTTCGTCCGCTATCGCGAGCAGCTCTCGCGCCGCGTGCTCGACCTCGGCTGCGGTGCCGGGCGCACCCTCGGTTACCTGGTCGCGCTCGGCGCCGAGACCCACGGCATCGATATCGCGCCGGCGATGATCGAACACTGCAGACGGGCATTTCCTGCCGCCAACCTCCGCGTCGGTGACCTCGCCCGGCTCGAAGAGTGCGTGGACGGCACCTTTGACGCCGTTTTGGCTACCGACAACCTGCTCGACGTACTTGGCGACGCCGAGCGCCGGCGCGCGCTCGAGAGCATTCACGAGCTACTGGTGCCTGATGGCCTGCTGATTTTCTCGAGCCATGACCTGGGCTACCTCGACGACCATCCGGGACCGCGCGAATGGGAGACCTCCAGTCGCGCAGAGAAGCTGCGCAAACTTGGGGAGCGTGCGCCGGTCGAACTCGTCCGCGCGATCGGCCGCCGCCGCCGTGCGGCATCAAACCGTCGGCGGCTGATACCGCTCGAGGAGCGACATGCCGATTACGCAGTGATAAATGACTTTCCGCACGACTACAGCCTGCTTCACTACTACATCC
>DATAJI010000137.1:0-1608 GCA_036262195.1 Solirubrobacteraceae bacterium | reverse complement strand
ATCCTCCCCGGCTTCCCTTGCCACCGACCTCTATCGCGCGGCATAGTATCGCTCTGACACACTTGAGCGGCCGATGACCGTGAACCTCACGCGCATCTACACGAAGCTCGGCGATAGCGGCGAGACTCACCTCGGCGACATGAGCCGAGTCGCCAAGACCGACCCGCGGATCGAGGCCTGTGGCGATGTCGACGAGCTCGGCGCCCACATCGGCGTAGCGATCACGCAGCCCGGCATGCCGAAGCGCACCATCGAGTGGCTAAAGCGCATCCAGAACGACCTCTTCGACCTCGGCGCCGACCTCGCGGTACCCGCAGGCGACACCAAGGAGCGCCTGCGCATCATCCCCTCGCAGGTCGAATGGCTCGAGGGCGCATGCGACGAGGTCAACGAGACGCTCGAGCCACTGCGCTCCTTCCTGCTCGCCGGCGGAAACGCAGCGGCAGCCTCGCTTCACGTCTGCCGGACCGTCTGCCGGCGCGCGGAGCGGCGGGTAGTGGCGCTCGGAGATGACGCGAACCCCGAGGTGCTCCGATACCTCAACCGCCTGAGCGACTTACTGTTCATCCTCGCCCGCGACGCGGCCCGTGGCGAGGAGACGCTTTGGGAGCCGGGGCGGGATCGGGTTGCGCACCGTAGCTCACGCGATAGCTCCGTGCCCACATCAGCACCTCGCTGACATACCACCACGCGTGGTTGTAGGCGTAGATCGCACGCGGATAGTTTTGTGGAGCGCCACAAGCGCGCAGATAGTTGGCCATGCTGAAGATGGCATCCGCCGGGTTCCACATATTTGGTGTGCTGCCGCCCGTTGGTGTGACGCCATAGCGTTGCCACGTTGCGACAAGGAACTGCGCTGGTCCTCCGGCCCCCGCGTAATTCAATGCGCCCGGTACCGTGCAGGACGGCGCCGGATCCTGCCCATTGTCACACTCGACGGTCCCGATGGCGGCAAGGACCGTCCAGTCGAGTGCGTATTTTGCAGCTGCAGCTTCGTACAAATGAAGATACAGAGGCGGGATAGTGTCAAGCGCCTCCTTGGAAGGTTCGTACTGAAGCGACGACTCCGGTGCTGCTAGGCCGAGGACGAGTCCAACCGTGTAATGCACAAACCCAAAGGCGAGCAGTACGACACAAGCTCCCAGCACCGCCAGCAGACCAAGCGTACCGCCTGCAACGAAGAGCGGCAGCCGCATTCAGCGCGCGTGCGATCCGAACTGGCGGGCACGCCGCCGTGACACAAGCCTTGCCGTGTCCCCGCCGGCGTCACGTGGCGTGGCACGTCGCCACCCGGGCCCGTCGAACGCTCGACTGTAGTCAAGCAATCGCCTGCGCTCGGCCAGCTGTCGGTTGATTTCAAGACGCGCCCGAGCACGGGTCGCCGCGGACGAACGTTCATAGCCGACCGGGCTTAACCCGGCGAGCCCGGCTAGCAAGGTGTAATCGCGCGCTCGTCCTCGTTCACCGTCATAGGATCGCGCGGCGCGATCGAGTTGCTGCGACCAGCGGCGCTGATCATGCCGTTCTACGAGCCGCGGCATCAAACGCCCGCTACGAGCCGCGGCGGCGAGGTCGCCGGTGTGTCGTGCGATCTGCTCATCCACGACG
>DATAJI010000136.1:0-2963 GCA_036262195.1 Solirubrobacteraceae bacterium | reverse complement strand
AGCCTCCGCTCTACATGCGTGCCGCGGAGAGGCTGATACAGGCCGCCGACGGCTTCGACACCGAGCAACCGCTCCGCGGCACGCATGTAGAGCGCAGGCTGCAGCTTGTGCTCGTCGTCCCAGGTCCGCCAGCCGGCCGTATCCCCACCCGTCTTGTAATCGATGACGATCGCGGTGCCTCCGATCGGGTCGATGTCAACGCGGTCGATGCGCCCACACAATGCGAGCCCGCCGACCAACTCGACCGCCGGCAGTTCGTCGTCCTCTAGCCCGAACGCGAGCTCGACCGCGGCGGGCTGATACCGCGAAGAGCCGGCGGCGGCGAGCGACAGGTAGCGCTCGAGATCCAGGCGCAGCCGTCGCCGCTCGGCGGCATCGATCGCGGCGAGCGGCGACAACGGCCGAGCCCCCTGCGCGAGCGCGCGGTCGAGAGATTCGACCGCGCGCGGCAGCGTCGCGGCATCGAGGCGCATCGTGCCGCTCGCGCCCTGCAGGTCCTCGAAGACACTCGCGAGCACGCGATGTGCCTCCGCGCCGCGAACCAACCAGATCGAGTCCGGCGCCAGCTCCCGCGCCCGCAGCCCGTGCTGAACGAGCCACGAAACCGGGCAGCGCGACCAGCTCTCGAGCCCCGATGCCGAGTGCGCGACGCGAGCGCGCAGCGCGGCGAGACGGTCGGGAGCAGCGAGCGCGGCGATCGCGACGGCCCGTCGGCGCGGCTCGTCGAGTAGCTTCGCCAGCCGGCGCAGTTCGGCAGGTAGCGGAGCGCCGTCTTCCCAGCCGAGCGATCCCGAGGCGCGCGTGCGCCGCTGATCGAAAAGCCGTCGCTCGAAGCAGTTGCAAAGGTCATCGACGAACTGCGAACGAAGCGCCGGCTCGCCATCGTCAGCGGTCGAGTGCCAGCTGAGGCGCAGACGCGCGGTCGGCCGCGAGCAGAGCGCGTAGAAGAGGTAGCGCTCGGCAGCGAGCTGGTCCACCGGGCTCGCGAGCAGCAAGCCGCTCGACTGTGCGAGCTCGCTGCGCTCCGAAGCACCGAGCAACGGAGGCTCGCGGGTAGCCGCCGGGAACACTCCGTCCTGTAGCGAGGCGATGAATAGCGCGCGCACGCGCCGCGCGCGCAGCGATAGCGCATCACAGATCATCACCGCACCGGAGTCCTCGGAGCGCGGAAGCTCGACCATGGTCTGCTCGAGCGAGCGCGCCACGCCCGCCAAGCCGCCGAGCAGTCGCGGATCGGGGCGGGCCAGCTCCCTCAGCTCGACGAGCGAGCGTCGCGCGGCCGCGGCGGCCGCGGCCTCCCATGGATCGAGCAGGGCTGCCGTCCGCTGCCACGGTGCGGCGAGCAGTGCGTCGAGCTCGGATTCGATCGCCTCGAGCAGCGTCGTGCCGCCGCCGCGGGCCGCCCGCTCGATCGCGGCGAGCCGCTCGAGCGTCCCGTGCTGGCGCTCCCAGACCTGGCGGGCCGCCGCGACCGTGGCGATCCCCTTGCGGCGCAGCCCCGCCTCAAAGGCCTCGACGGCGCCGTCGATGTCGACCACCCCCGGGACCCGCAGCCAGGACACCAGGTCAGCCGACTCACCGCCCGCGGCGGCGCAGCGAAGCAGAGCGAGCAGCCCACCACCGACCGTGCTGGTGGCGAGGCCGTCGCGCCGGACACGGGCATAGGGGATCGAGAACGCGTCCAGCGCGCCGGCGAGCACTTCAACAGTGGCGCCATCGGCGCGCGTCACGACCGCGATCTCGCCGGCCGTGAAGCCGTCAGCCAGGAGCTCGGCGATCTCGAGCGCGATCAGCTCGGCTTCAGCGCGCTCGTCCCCGCCCTCGAGCAGGCGTACCACGTCATCTGCGGGCGCCGGGTCCGCTGCCGGCGGCTCAAACAGGCTGCGTTCGAGATGGTGCAGCGCCGGGTACTCGTAATAGATTGGCTGAGCGCCGAGCTCGATGACCTCGTCGGCGCCGGGACGGAGCGTCTCGAGCGTCGCGGCTCGCCCGGCGAGCGCGACGCGCCCCGGCTCGCCCGGCAGCGAGATGACGACCGTGGCGCCCGCGTTGTGGGCGAGCGTCTCGACCGCGGCGAGCTGGAGCGGCTCGAGATCGTCAAAGCCGTAGCAGAAGACCGGCGTGTCGCCCCAGCGCTCCGGGGCGAGCGCGATGGCGTCAAGCGCGTGCACCGCGTAAAGCTCACTATCAAGCCGGCCGAGTCGTTCGAGCCGGCGGCGGTAGTCCGCGTAGAGCAGGGCCAGATCCTCGACGGACGCGCGACGGCGGCTGCCCTCACCGGCCCAGGCGCGCAACGCGGCGGTGACGCGCGACGGTTCGATCCGTCGGGACTCGAGCTCTGAGACGAAGCGCCCGAGCGAAGGTGCGAAAGCTGGCGAGCGGGCGGCGTCCGCGAGCGGGCCGAGCCGCGCAGCTTCGGCGACCGCAGCGATCAGCGCCGCGCGGGCTTGCGAACCCAGCGGTCGCTCGATGATCCCGCCACGGGCGGCAATCTCGCGCATCAGTCCGCCAAACGGCTCGACCCGCACGCCGAGCACGACGCCCGACTCGGCCAGCTCGCGGCGATAGTGCTCGGCATCGGCGGCACGCGGGACGACGAGGATCGGCGAGCGCGCCAACGCCGCGCGAAAGCGCTCGAGGACAACCTGAGCCTTGGCGGAGTTGGCGGGGCCGGTTACGAGCGTCAGCGACATCGGCGCTCCATGGTGGCGCAGTGCGGGGACGGCTGTTCAGTAGCGCGCGGGGTCGACTTGCGCGTTCAGGCGGCGCTGCGCTGCGTCGCGGCGGCCACCGCGGGTGCCGGTGCCGGCACGGTCTCGTGGTCGGGCGGCTTCGCTCCCTCGCGCGCCCACGGTTCGTCGAACTCGACGCGCCAGCGGCCCTCCTCGTTCTGCATCAGCGCCAGCCGGGCTCGAAACGTGCGCCCGCTGCGGCCGCGGAAACCCGTCACCGGTCGCTCGGTG
>DATAJI010000135.1:0-9077 GCA_036262195.1 Solirubrobacteraceae bacterium | reverse complement strand
AGCCCGCCAACGACCGAGTCGGCCTCGTAGACAATCGGCACAACGTCGGTCTTGTCGAGCAGCTCGAGCGCAGCGGTCAGTCCCGCCGGACCGGCTCCGGCAATGATGGCGACGCGTTTGGTCATCGATGCCGGTGCATGTCGGCCTGGACGGTCCCGCCCGACCGCGGGCTGATGATAGCCGCCGAGGTCACTACGACAGGCCGAGGCGCTGGGCCCGCTGCACAGCTTCGGCCCGGTTGCGCGCGCCGAGCTTACGATAGAGGCTGCTGGTGTGCTCCTTGATCGTGTGCGGCGAGAGATGCAGCGCGGCGGCGATCTCACGATTCGTCGAGCCGGCCGCAATCAGGTCCAGCACCTCGCGCTCGCGGGGGGTGAGCGGGACCGCGTCGACGTCAACCTGCGGTTGGAATACGGTCATGCCAAGCCCGACCATCCGCACGGCGCGAGCGATGTCAGCCGCCCCCCAGTCCTTCGGGATGAAGCCGGACGCGCCCGCCGCCTTGGCCGCGCCTGGCGAGATCCGCCCAGCACCCGAGATCAGCAGGATGTTCGTCTCCGGCGAGCGCTCACGAAGCTGCGCGCTGATCTCCGGCCCCGATTCCTCGCCGATGAACAGGTCCACGAGCGCGACGTGCGGCTTGTAGCGCGCGGCCAGCGCGTAGGCCTCGGCCGCCGAGCGTGAGCTGATGCATCGCTCGACCCACGGCTGGTTGCCGAGCATCAGTCGAAAGCCCCAATGAACGACGTCGTGATCGTCCACTATCAGGACCCGTAGCTTGACCTCGGCGTCGGCAACGCTGCGCTGGGCGTCGGTTGCGCTCACCGCTGCCCGTCCTCGTCGCCATGTGGCACCACCAGCCGCACCTGCCAGTTGCCGCCATCGCGGGCGCCGAACTCGAGCAAGCCGCCAGCCTGCAGCGCTTCAAAGTTGGCCAGCCGCAGGCCCATGCCGGTGATGCCGGCGGGCTGGCCGGGAGCTCCGTCGTTCGTCACCTCGAGAACGAACGCGCCGCCACGCAGCTCGCTGCGCACACCGACGCGAGTTGGCTCGGCGTGCTTATGGGCATTGCGGATTGCCTCGGCGAGCACCGACTGGGCGATCGGTTCGAGCTCGCCTGGCACGGCGAGCCCGTCGTCGCCATCGACCACGATGCCGAGCTCAGGGTGCTCGTGGCGGAGACGCGCCACCTCTTCGCTCAGCGTCGTGTTGGTCTGACGCAGCGATCGCCCGAGCGGGCGCTGGATCGCGTTGCGCAGCTCGCTGAGGGCCTGCTGCAACTCGTCGGCGCAGCGGCGACGAGCCTCGTCATCAAGCGGCTGATCACCGGACAGAGCCAGCGAGATCCCGAACAGCCGCTGGATGACGCTCTCATGGAGCTCGCGCGCGAGGTCGATCCGGGCTTCGAGCTGGACCGCCCGCTCGTACTGCCGCGTCGCCGCGCGCGCCATCGCGGCCAGTGCTGCCATCTTGCCGAGGATCCAGAGAACCTCGCGCTCACCGTCGCTCAATGGTGCCTCGTCACCGCCGCGGTCCGACAGGATCACGCCCATCCAGCGGCCGCGGGCAGCGATCGGCGTGCAGACGACCGTCCGCGCGCCGAGTCGCTCGACGTACTCCGCCGGAAGCTGCTCGGTCAGATCGCTGGCCAGCTCGAGCACGCGGTCCTCGGCCAGCGCGCGCATCGCGAGCGGCGCGGATTCGGCGGTGAAGTAGTAGTCGGCGAAGAGATCGACATCGACGCCATAACTACCGGCCGCGTAGACACGGCGTCGCGCCGAGTCGTAGCGGAAGATCACGATTCGCTGCATCGCCGTGCAGCGCGTGATTCCCTCGCAGAGCCTGCTGTAGAAATCGTCGCCGAGTCCCTCCTCCTCACTCTTGGCGAGCACGTCGGCAAAGATCTCGAGCGCGTCGACGCTGGCGCTCGCGCTCGCGCCGGCAGGCGCAGTCGAGCGCACCGTCGTCTCATCTGTAGAGGAATTCATCTGCTGTCGCGGCGTCGCTGACCCGCGCCTACATTCTCCACCTTGGCGCTGAGACGTGGGCTGCGCCATCGGCCGTCGCGCGTAGGCTGACGATCATGGAGCTACGCCACCTGCGTTATTTCGTGGCCGTTGCCGAGGAGCTTCACTTCCACCGCGCCGCCGAGCGACTGCACATCTCGCAGCCGCCGCTCTCCCAGCAGATCCGCGCGCTCGAGGCGGAGCTCGGCGTGGCGTTGTTCGAACGCAATCGCCGCCGCGTGGAACTGACGCCCGCGGGCACGAGCTTCCTTGCGGATGCGCGCGCGATCCTCGAGGCAACCCAGCACGCAACGGACCGCGCGCGACGAGTCGCCGCCGGCGAGCTGGGCTCGCTGTCCGTTGGTTTTGTCGGCTCGGCGACCTTCAGTCCCGTCCTGCCAGCGATCCTGCGCGACTTCCGCTCCCGCTTCCCCGACGTCGGACTGAGCCTGCGCGAGCTGCAGACCGCGGAACAGCTTGCGGCGTTGACCGCCGGGCGCCTCGACGTTGGCGTGATCCGGGGTCCACTGGCCGCCTCCGAGCTCGACCCGGGGCTTGAGCTAGTCGTGATCCAGCGCGAGCAACTAGTCGTTGCGCTCCCCGAGACCCATCCGCTCGCCGGCGGCCTACGAGTGCGTGCCGCTGATCTTCGCGGCGAGACCTTGGTGATCCTGCGCCGCCACGAGGCACCAGGCCTCTTCGCCTCGCTGAACACGGTGCTGGCGATCGTCGGTGGCGTCCCCGAGGACGTGCTGGAGGTCGCCGAGATGCAGACGATCCTCGCGCTCGTGGCCAGCGGCATTGGCATCTCTCTCGTGCCGGCGTCGGTCGGCGATTCGGAGCGAATCGGCGTTGCCTTCCGTCCGCTCGCCGACCCTTCGCCGACCACGGAGCTCGCGCTCGCTTGGCGCGGCGCAACCAGCTCGCCAGCCCGGGACGCGTTCCTCGCGGTTGCGGTCAGCGATCACACCGAGGAGTAAGCGGTTCAGAGCCCTTAAAAGGGGCTGTTGCACCAGACAAACGACCACATCCCTCTTTTAAAGTGCAAAGCCCCCGCGGTTTTTTGCTGCTGCGGAGGCGTTGCACGGAGGAGAGGGAGAGATCAGAGTACGTCCAACCCGGTAAAACGTCCAATACATCTTTCCAGTGGCTGTGAGTCGTGAGGCGTATCACAGCGGGCCCCGCCGAACGCGTGAGATAACGTGCCAAGGGCAAGCATCCCAATCGCGATCGGAGACGACGTGTCCGCAGAAGCAAGCCCAACCCTCCTCCTCTGTTACGACGGCTCCGATCGAGCCGCCCACGCGATAGCGGTCGCCGGTCGCCTGTTTCCCGGAGCGACCGCCAAGGTGGTTCACGTCTGGGAGCCGGTCGAGCACATCGTCGCGCGCTACGCGGCGCTCGCGCCCTACCTCGGTGAGCAGATCCCCGAGGCCGATGCCGCTGCCGAGCGGGAATCGAGCGTCGTCGCCGCAGCGGGAGCCAAGCACGCCAGCGACGCCGGGCTTGCCGCCACGGCGCACAACGTGACCCTCGTGAGCACAGTCTGGGAGGCCGTGATCGACGCGTCGAGCGAACTCGGAGCGGACGTCGTCGTCACGGGCACCCGCGGCCTCCACGGCGTCAAGGAGCTGCTGATGAGCACGCTCTCGCACCAGCTAGTGCAGCACAGTCGGGTGCCCGTGCTCGCGATCCCCTCTCCCGCAGCGGACTGAGCGGCCTGATCTCAGGTCACGAAGCTCGCGGCGTAGGCGATAAACGCAAGCGCAAGCACACCGACACCGGCGAGCTCGCGCAGTGATACGAGCTCGTCGCGGCGGACGGTGAAGAACAGCGCGAGGAGCGCAAACGGATCGACGTATTTCTGCCAGGGGTAGCGGATCGCGAGCGCACCGACTAGGAAGCTCGCGAAGAAGGCGAACAGCAACCAGCGGCGCGGTCCGACGCGCCAGCGCCAGCCAAGGATCGCCCCCGACAGCGGCACGAGCACCCAGAAAAGGAGCGAGCTGCCGAGCGGGATCGGCAGGCGCTTCGCAGCGTTCCAGAGCACACCCGCCGAGTGGACGCCCGGCCGCGCCGGGAATGCGAGCAACAACAGCGCGCCGAGGACGAGACCAATAGCCGGAGCGCGGAGCGCCAAGACAACGTCGCGGTAGCTCCTGCCACGCCCCGCCCAGGCCGCCTCCAACAGCGTCGGCGCAAAGAGCACCGCGCCATAAAGGCCGAAGGTGGCGAGCGCCAGCTCCGGCGTCTGGACGACGAGCCCGCCTTGCGTGGCGCCAGCGTCGCGCCCTGGCGCACAGAGAGCGCAGGAGCTCGGATCGCCGCCCGGCGGAACCAGGCCGTGCCAGCTCAGAAAGAGCAGGCCGACAGGGACCGCACTGATCGCCACGGCAACGAGCAGCCCACCGCGGCGGAGCAGCGGCAAGCCGACCCACAAGGCGTAAAGACCGGCTACGCCCAGCATGAACGCCGCGCTCTGGCGAGTCAGAGTGGCGCCGGCGAGCGCACAACAACCGACGAGAAACGGACCCGTGCGCTCGGTCTCGCGAAAGCGTTCGAAGCGCTCGATCGCGAGAACGATGAACAGCGTCGCGAGGTTGTCGGTGATCGCCCGAAACGACGTGCCGAAGACATAGGGCGAGAGCACGAAGAGCACGCTGAGCGCAAGCGCCTGCAGGCGGCGCAGCCCGAGGCGTCGCTCGAGCAGGACGTAGACCGCCAGCGCGAGAAGGTATGAAAGCACAACCTCGACGAGCCGCATCTCCCACAGCGCGTAGCCGATCAGCTTGCCGACATAGGCCTCCAGCAGCGGGAATAGTGGCGTCTGCGCCGCGACGTAATGGCCGAGGTCGGGGAAGGGAAGCTGGTGGGCGAACTGAACGATCGTCGGGTAGATGTAGTTGCCCTCGTCCGTTGAATGGAAGATCGGCAGCGTGACCGTGAGACCCTTCAAAGCAGCGACCATCACGACGAACGGCAACGCGAGCGCAACCGGCACGAGCCAGCGCGAGGCGAGCCAGCGCGGGCCTGGACGGTCCTCGAGGATGGGGCGCTCCGCGCTACTCATCTCGAGCGCCACGATAAGTCAAGGCGCCGACGCTGGGCGCCCGTAGGACTCCGAGGCCTCGATGCGCCGACGGGGTGAGGATCAGCAGTCGGGGCGCCCGGATTCGAACCGGGGACCTCACCGACCCGAACGGTGCGCGCTACCAGGCTGCGCTACGCCCCGACGCAGTTGCGGAGTATCCCACAGGTGAGCGCTCCGCTAGCGTGCCAGAGCGATGGCTGCGCTGCGCGAGATCCTCGACGAGCTCGAGCTGCTGCTCGAGCCGGCAGCTTTTCGCGACTACTGCCCCAACGGCCTGCAGGTCGAGGGGCGGGCGGAGGTTGAGCGGGTCGTGACCGGCGTATCGGCGAGCGCTGAGCTGTTCGGGCGGGCGCTCGCGACCAACGCCGACCTCGTGCTCACCCACCACGGGCTGTTCTGGGATGGAGACGACGTCCGCGTGCTCGGCGCGCGCCGTGATCGTCTGCGCCTGCTGCTCGAGGCCGATGTGTCGCTCGCCGCGTATCACCTCCCGCTCGACGCACATCCGAGCCTCGGCAACAACGTGTTGCTTGCAAGCGGCATCGGCGCCACGGCGACCGCGCCGTTTGCGCCAGTTCACGGACGGGCGATCGGCTGGATCGCGACTTTTGAGGGCGACGGCGTAACCGCGGCCGAATTGACGAGCCGCCTCGTGCGACTGACCGGGCACGAGGTGCTCGCATTCCCAGGTGGACCGGAGCGTGTTCGCAGCGTCGGCATCGTCTCGGGCGGAGGCGCGCGCAACGTGCAGGACGCGATTGCCGCCCGGCTCGACGCCTTCATCACCGGCGAGCCGGCAGAGTGGGCGCGTGCGCTCGCCGACGAGTCCGGGATCCACTTCCTCGCCGCGGGTCACCACGCGACCGAGGTGCTCGGCGTGCGGGCGCTCGGCGAGCACCTCGTGGCGCGCTTCGGTGTGGCACACAGCTACGTCGAGATCGCAAACCCGGTCTGAGCAAGTACTTTGCGCGGCCGGGCTTGCACGCATCCGGCGCAGGGTATATATCTAGGTGCGGTCACGAATACGAGGAGGACGCACCGATGGCGAATCACCTGACGCCCACGGAGCTCGCGCGTGAAGCAGGCCTCGAACGCCGCGAAGTGATCTCCAAGTGCATGGAGATGGGTGTTCCAATCTTCCAGGGTCGGATCGACAAGGTCTTGTTCCTCGACAATCTCCGTCTGTTCTCGATGGTCCGCCAGCCGGCGGAGGCTTAGCCGAGTCAACCAGTTCGGGTTCGCGTGCCGGATGCGCCGGCACGCGAGCGTCACTGCGACGCGGAGGCTGGCTTACCGCAAGCCATCCGGAGCGTCTTGCCGTTGTAGAGGCAAAGGTGATCGCGCGCAACGGAAGATTCGCTCGCTCCCGGGCTCGCCGCCTATCCTGCCCATCGGTGCCCTCTGGAGCCGTCGGGAAGATTCTCGTGCTCTGCGCAGCCGTGGTGCTCAGCTGGTTCGCAACCGCGGCTGGCGCAACAGGCGGCGCCGCCTCACCGACAAGCACGAGCGGCTCAACCGGCCCGAGCAGCGCCAGCGGCGTAACCGGGACGACCGGGACGACCGCTCTCACAGCGCTCGCAAAACTCGACCACAAGATGGCAGTCGCGATGAAGCCGCTGGGATCCAATTCCGGGGCCTACGTCTATGACCTCGCCACCGATCGCGTGCTCTACGACGACGACGGCGCGGTCCCTCGCAACCCGGCGTCCGTCGAGAAGCTCTACACGCTGACGAGCGCGCTCAAGCTGTTCGGGCCGAGCGGCACCCTGACGACGAGCGTCTACGGAGTGGGAACGCTCGAACCGGGCGGCGTGTGGGACGGAAATATCTATCTCCGCGGCGGTGGCGACCCGACGTTTGGCGATCTCCGCTTCATCAAGGACTGGTACGGAACAGGCACGAGCGTTGGCGCACTCGCCGCCAAGCTGATCGCGGCCACGCACATCACGCGCGTTGACGGTTCGATCATCGGCGATGAGAGCGACTTCGACAGCCTCCGTGGCGACCCCGCCACCGATTTCGCGCCGGACCCGAACCTGGTCGGCGAGCTCAGTGCCCTGAGCTTCGACCGCGGCGCGCTCGGTCATCAGGGGACACCTGCCGCACACGCCGCATGGGAGCTGAGTGGCGCCCTCTATCGCGACCACGTCACGGTGACCGGTCACCCCCGGCACGGCGTGACGCCGACAGGCGCGCAGCTGCTGACGAGCATCGCCTCGCCGCCGATGAGCGAGCTCGTGGTTCTGACCGCAACGCCATCGGACGATTTCTTCGCCGAGATGATCCTCAAGGCGCTCGGCGCGAGATTTGGCAGCGGTGGCTCGACCGCCGCCGGCGCCGCGGTGGTGGCGAAGGTTCTCGCCGGGCTCGGAATCACGCCGCAGATCGCCGACGGCTCGGGCCTCTCGCGCGCCGACTTGACCAGTCCGCAGCAAGTCGTAACCCTGCTGCGCGACATCAGCCCGGGGGGCGCGGACTCACTTCAGACCGTCGGCGCCGATCTGCGCTTCGCATTGCCGGTCGTCGGCAAGACGGGCACGCTTTACGGGCGGATGGTGGGAACCGCGGCCGACGGCAACTGCCAGGCTAAGACCGGCACCCTCAGCAACGCATCCGACCTGGCGGGCTGGTGCGACGGAGACTATGTCTTTGCCTTGCTGATGAACGACGTCAATGTCGTGCGCGCTGAGAAGGCCCAGGACAAGGTCGTCGAGGCGCTTGCGAGCTACGCCGCCAAGAACGCCGCCGGCGCTCACGCCAACAGCTCGACCAAGCCGCCCTCGTCGAGAACTCTGACGCCGAGTCGCTTAGCCTTCTCGAGTTTTGAGCCCGGCGAGTCGCCAGCGAGGAGGTAGTCCGTCTTCTTCGACACCGAGCTGGCGACGCGACCACCAGCCAGCACTATGCGCTCGCTCGCCTGCTCGCGGGTCAGCGTGGGCAGCGTCCCAGTGATGACGAATGTGCGGCCTGCGAGCGGGCCTTCGCCCGGCGGCGGGCCCTCCTCCTCGAAGCGCAGCCCGGCATTGCGCAGTCGCTCGATCAGCTCGCGCAGTACCGGACTGGCGAGCTGCGATGCGATCGACGCCGCCATCTTCGCTCCGACGCCGGGAGTCTCCTCGATCGCCTCCGGGGGTGCAGCGAGCAGCCGGTCGATCGAGCGGAATCGGATCGCGAGGTTGCGAGCCGTGACCTCGCCAACCTCCTCGATGCCGATCGCGAAGAGCACGCTGTGGAACGGCCGCTCGCGAGAAGCTGCGATCGCGTCCACCAGGTTACGGGCCGAGATCTCGCCGAAGCCATCGAGCTCGAGCAGCTGCTCTTCGCTGAGCTCGTAGAGGTCCGCGGCGCCGCGGACCAAGCCACGATTCAGCAACGTGCCGACGAGGGTCTCGCCGAGTCCGTCGATGTCCATCGCGCCGCGTGAGACGAAGTGGCGCAGCAACTGCCACTGGCGCCCCGGACAGGCGAGGTTCGGGCAGTTGGTGAAGACGGAGTCCGGCGGCTTCACGGTTGGCGTGTCGCAGACCGGGCAACGCGCAGGCGGCGTCGGCGGCGGCTGGCGGTTCGGATTCTCCAGGGCGTGCGGCGCGGGAGAGACAACCTGAGGAATCACGTCGCCGGCTCGCAGCACGATCACCTCATCACCTGGACGCAGATCCTTGCGTGCGAGATCCTCCTCGTTGTGGAGTGTCGCGAGCTTCACCGTCACGCCGCCGACGTGGACCGGCTCCAATTCGGCAAATGGGTGCAGGTCGCCGAACTTGCCGACGTTCCAGTGGACCGCGAGCAGGCGCGTCTTGGCGGTCGTCGGCGGGAACTTCCAGGAGACCGCCCAGCGCGGGTCGCGTCCCGCCGCGCCCAGGCGCCGCTGCAGCTCGAAGTCGGAGACCTTGACGACAACGCCGTCGATCTCGAAATCGAGAGCACCGCGGCGGCGTTGCCACTCGAGGCATTGCGCGACGACGGCGTCTTCATCGTCC
>DATAJI010000134.1:0-3407 GCA_036262195.1 Solirubrobacteraceae bacterium | reverse complement strand
CCAGGTAGGCCGCTCAGATGGATGGCTGCTCACGACAGAATCCGGCTTACAGGCCCGCTAAAGAAAGACCCCGCCGCAAGGCGGGGTCTTTCCATTACGAGGCCGCCGCCCGCGGTGCCTCGCTGCAGCGCCGCTCATGGTCAGCCGCATCAGATATGTTCCGGCCGTGGCTTCGGAGAGCACAGAAGAGCGCCGCCGCGAGAGGCGCTCGATGCTCGGCGCGATCGGGCTGCTCACCCTCGTGTCAGCGGCCGCGATCGCCGTCGCGATCATCATTGCGGTCCACAACGGGCGCGACGCGCCGCGCACCGGGCCACACGGCATCAAGCTGACCGCTGACGAGGCCACCGGTCGGCAGCTGTTCGCGAGAACCTGCGCGACCTGCCACACGCTCGCCGCCGTCAACGCCGTGGGCCGCATCGGACCGGACCTCGATGTGCTGCATCCACCGAAGACGCTCGTGCTCTACGCGCTCTCGCACGGCTTCTCCGGTCCAGGCGGGCAGATGCCGAGCGGCCTTTACACCGGGCAGGACGCAAACGACATCGCCTCGTTCGTCGCCGCCGTCGCCGGACACTGACGCAGACCACCGCGCCGCCGCGCGCTCGCACCCGCAAAGCCGGCGTAACCGCGCCCATTTGGCATGCCGATCCCTACAGGAAGCTGGCGAGGAAGCGCGAAAAACCCAGAACTTCCTGGTTTTCAGCGTGTTTTCAGGCGGAAATCGCTGGCTAGGCCTTGCGCTACGGCCCGGACGTAGTATCCTTACCAAAGGTAAGTTGTAAGCAGAAGGTAAAGCAACACACAAGAGCAAAGCGTGATCTCATGAAGACGACGATGAGCAGATTCCAAATCCATGACGACCTGACGGCGCCCGATGCCTCGATGCCGGTACTCCGTGGCGCGCTCTCGACCGGTGGTCAGCTTCCGAACTTCCTCGGCGTGCTCGCGGGCTCGCCGGCGGCGCTGCGCGCCTACGCCCGCTTCCGCGCCGAACTGCGACGTGGGACGTTGAGCGTAGGAACGCTCGAGCGAATCTCGCTCGCCGTGGCCGAGCAGTACGGCTCAGCGCCCGGCATTGCGCTGCACGGCCGGACAGCCCGATCCGCCGGTCTCGGCCTGGACGAGGTCGCAAAGGCGCGCGAGTTCGAGTCCGGCGACCCCAAGGAGGCCGCGCTGATGCGCTACCTCAAGGCGACGCTCGACAGCCACGGGCCGCTGCCCGCCTACCTGCACGAGGAGGCGCGCGAGGCAGGATGGACCGACGAGCAGCTGCTGGAGGCGATCGCGTTCGCCTCGCTCGAGGTGTTCACGGCGATGGTCAACGTGGCAGGTGACGTCCCGGTCGACGGCTCCGTCGAGGACTCGAGGACACTGCGCGCCGCGTAGTACGCCGACGACATGGCGTCAGGGGCATACGTTCGGGAAGGTGAGCCTGCTGTCCACGAGGTGGGCAGCAGGGATCAAAGCGGCGACTGCGGCACACCGTCGTGCTGCCCGCTCTATCACCGCGCCGTAGAGCTGATCGGCCGACGCTGGACCGGGGCGATCATCGAGATCCTGATCCAGGGCGGTTCGCTGCGCTTCTCCCAGATCGCCAGCGCTGTCACTGATCTCTCGGACCGGATGCTCTCGGACCGGCTCAAGGAGCTCGAGGCGTGGGACCTCGTCCAGCGAACCGTCCATCCCGGGCCTCCGGTGCGCGTCGAGTACGCGCTCACGCCCAAGGGCCGCGAGCTCACTCCCGCGCTCGCCGAGCTGAAGCAGTGGGCTCGAGCGTGGCTAGACGGCCACGACGGCGCACGGCCCGCGCCCAGCGGCGCCGGCTCTCCCGCGCCCGCGCCCACACGACTCGTCGAGCGGCTCTAGCTCGCCGCTAGCGGCGCTCGCGCAAAGCGCGCACCGCTGAGCGGATCATTTAGGGTGCCGCATACGGCCGCTAGCGTGCCTCCCGCGCGGTGAACTGCGAGTAGGAGCCCAAGATCATGGCCGTCAAGCCAATCACGGTGGACGACGTCAAGGCGATCGTTGCCGAGCGCAAGGTCCGCTTCATCAACTTCTGGTTCACCGACATCCTCGGCCAGCTGAAGTCGTTCTCGATCAACGCCTCCGAGCTCGACGCCGCTTTCGAGCACGGCATCGCCTTCGACGGCTCCTCGATCACCGGCTTCAACGCGATCGAGGAGTCCGACATGATCGCGATGCCCGACGCGAGCACCTTCGCCGTACTGCCGTGGCGCCCCGAGGAGCAGGGCGTCGGGCGCATGTTCTGCGACATCCTCACGCCCGAGCGCACCCCCTACGAAGGGGATCCGAGGCACATCCTGCGCCGCGCGGTCCAGCGCGCGCACGACCTCGGCTTCGACACGTTCAACGTCGGCCCCGAGCTCGAGTACTTCCTCTTTCGCGACGCCAGCGGCACCACCCCGCTCGACAGCGGCGGCTCCTTCGACCTGACGACCCTCGACGCCGGATCGGGCGCCCGACGCGACACTGCAATCGCGCTCGAGCAGCTCGGCATCCACGTCGAGTACAGCCATCACGAGGCCGGTCCGTCGCAGCACGAGATCGACATCCGCTATGCCGATGCGCTGAAGATGGCCGACGACTGCGTCACCTACCGCATCACCGTCAAGGAGCTGGCGCTGAGCTACGGCTGGCACGCGACGTTCATGCCGAAGCCTCTGTTCGGCCAGAACGGCTCCGGCATGCACACCCACCAGTCGCTCTTCGCCGGCGGCTCGAACGCGTTCTACGATCCCGACGACCACTACCACCTGTCCGCGGCGGGCAAGGGCTTCATCGCCGGCCAGCTGCGCCACGCGCGCGAGATCTGCTCGATCTTCGCCCAGTGGGTCAACTCCTACAAGCGCCTGGTCCCCGGCTACGAGGCCCCGGTCTACGTCGCCTGGTCGCGCCGCAACCGCTCGGCCCTGGTCCGCGTCCCGCTCATTCACACGGGCAATGAGGCAGCGACGCGAATGGAGCTGCGCTGCCCCGATCCGGCCTGCAACCCCTACCTCACGTTCGCGGCCCTCCTCCAAGCCGGCCTCGAGGGGATCGAGAAAGGCTACGAGCTGCCCGAGCCGATGGAGCGCAACCTCTATCACCTCGCGCCCGAGGAGCGCCGCCGCCTCGGCATCGATCAGCTGCCGGAGACGCTCGGCGCCGCGGTCGAGCTGACCGCCGACTCCGAGCTCGCCCTGCGCACGCTCGGCGAGCACACCTTCAACCGCTACATCGAGATCAAGCGCCGCGAGTGGGACGAGTACCGCGTGCAGGTCACGCCCTGGGAGCTCGAGCGCTACCTGCAGATTCTCTAGTCGGAACGCCTCGGCGCATGCGCCGAGGCGGGGATCGGTGCATGCACCGATCCCCGGGTGGGTTCATGAACCCACCCGAACAGG
>DATAJI010000133.1:0-5949 GCA_036262195.1 Solirubrobacteraceae bacterium | reverse complement strand
AGAAAGATGCCGGCGAGGCCGTCGGCGCGCAGCGCGCTCTGTCCGAACCCGAGCCAGCTACCGAGCTCCAACACAGGTCGCGCACCGGCCAACGCAGCAGCGATGCCGACGATCACCAGCAGCACGCAGCCCGCTGCGGCACTCAGCGCGGCGAGGCGCTCGACGCGTAGCGCAAGCAGCGGAGTGAGCGCCAGCAGGCTCATCGCGACCGCAAAGACGACCGTCATGCCGCCACCGCTTGCAGCAGCCCCGTCGCGAGCAGCAGCCCGTGCATGATCGCGATCGGCGACGGCGGTGAGCCGGGCACGTATACATCGACTGGAAGCACAGAGTCGACGCCGCCCGCAGTCAGCTCACCGGCGTCGCTGAGACCGCCCGAGCAGGCGTCGCTGCCGACCGCGATGAGCGCCTTCGGCTCGGGCATCACGTCCCAGGTGCGCTCGAGCGGCTCGCGCATCGCCCGCGTAACCGGGCCGGTCACGAGCAGTACGTCCGCGTGGCGCGGGGCGTTGGTGAGGAAGAATCCGAGCCGCTGGATGTCGTAGTAGGGGTTCCAGAGCGCCTGGATCTCCCACTCCTCCGAGCCGTCCGAGCCACAGTCGATGTGGCGCACGTGAATCGAGCGGCGCAGCGCACGCGCCTGCTCGGCAAGCGTCTCGCGGACCGGCGCAAGCGAAGCGTCACGGTCCTCGGGGACGACAAGTCCGGAGCGCGCACGTGCCGCGGTCTCATATCCCGCGGCGAACGCGAAGCGCTCAGGTGCGGCCAGCACGCACGCGCCGCAGAGGATGCAGCGGCCGCGGTCCACCGACAGCCGCTCCTTGTCGACGGTGATCGCCCCGGTCGGGCAAAGATCCTCGAGCTCGGCGGGTGCGTTGCTTGTGTCGAGCAGCTCGATCCTGCCGCGGAATCCGGCCGGAGGCGTCTCCCCACGGCGGGGATAGGCGGTTGTGATCCGTCCCTTGCCGAGCCCGCGTGCGATCCACTGGAGCATCAGCGATCAGCTCCCGCTGGCGTCAGTCCGAAGCTGTGCTCGATAAACGCGAAGTCGGTCAGCACATCCTTCGGGAACGCGTGATCGAACAGCGCCCAGTTGCGCAGTGACGGCGAAGCGATGTGAACTCGCTCGAGCAGTCCGTCGCGGAGCTCGACCCAGATCACGAGCTCGCCCTGCGGTGCCTCCACCCAGCCGAACGCGGCGCCACTCGCGCTAGTTGGGAGTGGTGTCTGCAGCTCGCCGTTCTGGCGGCGCAGCTGGTTGATCGACTGGCGCAGCAGCCGCAGTGATTCGCCGAGCTCGCCGAAGCGCACGTTGATGCGCGCCATCGCGTCGCCTTCACTAGCGGTGATCACCTCGAGGCCGAGACGCTTGTAGTCGCCGTAGGGGCGCTCGTGGCGGGCGTCGGTCGAGAGCCCCGAGCCGCGCGCGAGCGGCCCGACCGCGCTGTACTCCTCGACCAGCGGTCGCGGCAGGCGCCCGGATCCGATCAGCCGGTCGGTCATCGATGCGGTGCCGACAAAGAGCCGGCGGTCGCGGCGCAAGTCAGATGCGAGTGCGGCAATCTCGCCTAGCAGCTCCTCGAGGCCCATCGCGCCATCGAAGCGCACGCCGCCGGGAACGATCACGCCGCGCGCGAAGCGGCTGCCAGTGAGCCTTGCGCGCAAGCGCACGACACGCTCCTTGAGGATCTGGAAGCGCGCCTGGCCGACGTAGAGCGCGGTCGTCTCAGCCTCCTTCGCGATCACGTCGAGATGGCAGGCCATCCGCTCGAGTTCTGCGTACACCGCGCGCCAACGCTCGGCCCGCGGTGGCGGAGCCACGTCGAGCGCGCGCTCGACGGCCTGCGAGAACGCGCTCGCGTAGGCGACGCTCGCGATACCGGCGACGCGCTCAGCGACATAGACACCGATGTCGGGGCGCAGTCCGGCGAACCGCTGCTCGCGTCCACGATGCTTGAAGAAAGGCCGCGTTTGGATCCGCGGAACGTCCTCACCACCGGTCTCGATCTGAAACTGGATCGCCTCGAAGATCCCGGAGCGGACCGGCCCGTAGGGCAGCGTGAACACGTCGAGCCCGTGCACCCGCGGGTCGAGCAGGTCGGCGTCTGGCGCCGTCAGCAGTGGCGTCGCGCTCGCCGAAGCGACACGCTGCCCCTCACGCTCGGCGAGCTCCTGTGCCGCCCAGCGCGCGGCCGGCCACCATTCGCCGATCGTCGTTTGTGGTCTAGAGCTGGCGCGGCGGCCGATCGGTGCGCGCAGCACGACGAGCTCGCCCTGCAGAGCAAACACTCCGACCAGCGACGCCTCGGGCGCGCCAGCGCGGAAGATCGTGACGAAGCGCGCACCGGCGTCCTTCAGCGCGCGCGCGGCTCGATCGAAGTCAGCGGCGCCGACGAGCAGCCGACGCTCATCTGCCGGGCTCGGCTCATCCGTCGCATCGAGCAATCCGGGCAGCTCGGCCCACGGCTCTGGCTGTCGCGTGGCAGCGCTCGTCACGAAGGCACCGCCAGTCTGCGCCCGGCGTTGTCGAGCAGCGCCGCGAGATCGCCGGGGAGATGGACGCCGAGCGCAACGACGACGAACAGGCAGCCGAGCATCCCCGCGATCATCCACGCGCTGCGCTCACGCGCAACCGGCGCCGACCCGCCCGACACCGGATCGGCCGGCGCGCTCAGCACCATCCGCCCGGTGTGCCAGACGATCCCGAAGAACGCGAGGTTCACGAACACCAGCAGCAGCGTCACCCCGACATATTGCGAGTGAGCGAAGCCGCCGGCGACGATCTCGAACTCGCTGCGGAACACACCCGACAGCGGCAGCCCGCACAGCGCGAGCGCCGCGGCGAGGAACATCGGCCCGGTCCAAGGCATCGCCCGCCCGGCATTGGTCACGCCGTCGACCTCCTTGGTGTCGTAGCCGCGCAAGAGCGAGCCGGCGCCGAAGAACGCGAGGCCCTTGGCGGAGGCGTGCGTGATCACGTGCAGCAGCGCACCGGCTATCGCGAGCGGCGCGCCGAACCCGACGCCCAGCGCGATGATCCCCATGTGCTCGATCGAGGAATAGGCCAGCAGCCGCTTGAAATTGCGCTGGCGCAACACGAAGAAGCTCGCCGCGACCAGTGAGATCGCGCCGAACACGATCAGCGCGTGCTCAGCGAACACCCGGTCCCCGTTGGCGACCGTGACCTGGAACACGCGCAAGATCGCGTAGAACGCGCCGGCGAGCAGCGACCCCGACAGCATCGCCGAGATCGGCGCGGGCGCCTCACTGTGGGCGTCCGGAAGCCAGGTGTGCATCGGAACGAGCCCGACCTTGGTGCCGAAACCGACCAGCGACAGCACGAACGCGAGCCGCACCGCGTCCGGCGAGATGCCGTGCGCGTGGGCAATCAGGCGCTCGAAGCGCGGCACGTACCCGCTGCCGAGCACGTGCGTGCCTGCCGCGTAGAGCACGATCACCGACAACAGCGCGATGCCGAGGCCGCTGGAGGCGATCAGCACGTACTTCCAGGAGGCCTCGAGTGCCGCGTCGGTGCGATCGATCGCGACGAGCAGCGCCGAGACGATCGTCGTCAGCTCGATCGCCACCCACAGCGTCCCGAAATCGGAGGCGAGCGGGACGAGCAGCATCGACCAGCCGAACAGGTTGAGCAACGCGAAGTAGCGCTTGGCGAAGGTCGGGAAGCCCGATCGGCTCTCCTCAACCCCGAGGTACCCGATCGAGAACACGGCCGCCATCGCATAAAGGAGCCCGGTCGCCAGCAAGAAGACGGCTCCGAGCGAGTCGACGCGCAGCCAGCCGTCGGCTGCGTAGACGACGCGGCCGTGCTCGACGGCGATCGCGATCGTGATCGCGAGCGCGAGCGAGATGATTCCGGAGACGAGCGCCGCGACGCGCGCGAACCGCCAGCCGTCGAGCAGCGTCACCAGCGTCGCGACGAGCGGCACCGCGAGGATCGCGTACAGCGCCCAGCTCATCCCGTCAACCTGTTCAGCGAATCGGTATGCACCGCGGTTCGCTCGACCGCGAGGTACTGGACGAGCACCACGAAGACGACCACCCCGATCAGCACGTCAAACAGCAGCAGTAGGGCGAGGATGATCGGCAGTCCAGGGGCGATGATCAGGCTCGCGACCGACACCGCGTTCTCGAGCGCGAGGAAACCGAGCAGCTGCGACGGCGCGTAGGTGCGCAGCACCATCAACAGGAACGCGACGAGGACACCGCTGACCGCGAGCGGCAGCGCCGAGAGCGGCAGCGGCGACTCCGTGCCGATGTGGACGGGTCGCAGCACGATGAACGCGAGCGAGCACAGCACGCCTGCGAGCAAGATCGCGCTCGGCACGCCGATCAGCGACGGGACGCGCGGATGGACGTCGAGGCGACGCAGAACGAAACGGATACCGCGGGGGAAGAGCAGCGCCTTCAGCGCGATCGTCGCCGCGCCGAGCACGTACAAAGAGGAGGAGCCGTGGCCGGTCGCCGCAGTGATGATCGCGAGGATCGCAACCACGGTTGAGGCCAGCGCATAGAGGTGCAGTTGCTCCCAGACCTCCTGCGAGCGCAGCATGTAGAGCTCGAGCAGGAGCACGAGGACGGCGGTGCAGGTCGCGGCGGCGCCAAAGACGCTCAGGTGGACATCGCCGAACGCCGGCTCGAACAGGAAGATCACAACAGCCAGCACCGCGAGCATGAAGCTCGCGACCGTGAACTCGGGGATCTTGTAGAGACGCAGCTTGGCGAAGCTCGACTCGATCACCACCACGACAGCGCCGACACCGAGCGCCTTGACGAACAGCAGGCCGATCGCCAGGAGGACGACGCCAAGACGCCCACTGCTCGCCAGACCCCACGGGACCACGAGCACGTTCATGAAGATCGTGAACAGCAGCAGCTGCTTGACGTTCGAACCCCAACGTAGAAAAGCCAATCCAGGCCCAGAGTGCTCGGCGACTCGACCCTCCTCGATCTGGCCGAACTCGAGGGTGCCGCCGTGGTTCTCGACCGGGATCCGCCCGGTCTCGTTCAACACCAGCATGAAGAACGCGGCGATCATCAACAGGTGGCTGGGCCGCACGACCTGGACCGCGCTCGAGCGGATCGCGGCGTTGAACGCGTACGGAAGGTCGGTGTGCGTCGTCAGCGCGAGGACGAACGTGACGAAGATCACGGTCGGCTCGTTGAACGCGCCGAACGAGCGGACACGACTCGAGCCGAGCTGCGCGTAGGGGCTGCCGCTATCGATCGCCGCGACTGAAACGGAGAAGCTCGCGAGCGCGAGGATCAGCCCGACCCCGAAGAAGTCGGCCATGTAGCCGAGCGGTAGCGGGAACGTCGTCAGCGCCGGGATCAGCAGCGGGATCGTGGCGTACGCGGCGAAGCTGACATACGGCGCGGCGCGAAAGACGACTCCAGCCGGCTCGGGCAGAACGGTCTGCTTGCGTAGCAGCTTGAAGATGTCGTAGTAGGGCTGGAGGATCCGCGGCCCCTTGCGCTGCTGGATGATCGCCTCCGCGCGCGCGATGATCCCGCTGACCAACGGCGCCAGCGACAGGATCGTTACGACCTGGAGAACCTGTACGGCCCAGTCGGGAAGGATCGGCACGACGCCTCAAAGCTCCTCTCGCGTACGAGTGAATTCGCGAAAGAAGCCATCAGCCCTTGTACTGAGTGGGCGGTCTGGAGGAAGCTAAGCCTTCTAGCGGTCCTCGCGTCAGGACTCCATCTGATCCGGCACAACATAGCGCATCGGTTGCGCGGGAGAGCCTGGTCTTCGGTCGGGGGAGAAAGCCGCTGATTTGCAGGCGATGGCGGGAGAAGGATTCGAACCTTCGAAGGCTGAGCCAACGGATTTACAGTCCGTCCCCTTTGACCGCTCGGGAATCCCGCCGCCGGAGTCGCAGTCTAGCTCGGCCGCGAAGCCCGGCGCCGGCAGTCAGGAGGCGTCGC
>DATAJI010000132.1:0-3881 GCA_036262195.1 Solirubrobacteraceae bacterium | reverse complement strand
AGCCAGCTCACCTTGACGAATCAGGTCGCGCGCGAGGTTGTTGAGCGCGGCGATGCGGACACTCGGATCCTCCAGCTCGGCGGCGATGGCGAGGCTCCGCTCGAGGTGAGCCCGGCCCTCCCCGTCGAGGCCGAGGATGTTGTGGGCCTGGGCCGCGGCGCGCGGGTCGGCAGCCTGCTCGGCGAGGGCGAGCGCCTCGAGGCCAATGGCGCGCGCCTGCTCTGCGTCGCCTTGGCGCCAAGCGACCCGGCTGCGGTCGGCCTGTACCGAGGCCGCGTCCGCGCCGAGCGCCAGCGCCTGCTCGTAGTGGCTCGCGGCGAGCTGCAGGTCACCGCGCCGCTCGTGCACGGCGCCGACCTTCTGCTCGAGTCGCGCAGCGCCGGCGGGCTCAGCGGCTGCGCCGGCGCCGTCGTAGGCGGCCAGCGCCTCGCGGTACTCCCCGCGCAACACCCGGACGTCGCCGATCGCTTCGTAGAGCAGCGCCGGCTCCGGGTGACCGAGCCCGATCGCAGTTTCGAAATGGGCAATCGCCTCCGTGCCGGCGAGCAGAGCGCGAGCATCCTCGCCGGCTGCGGCGTAGGTCAAAGCAGCCTCGGCCTCACGGCCCGCCAGCTCGAGGTGTCGCGCGACGATCGCCGAGTCCTCGTTGCGTGCGACGAGCGCCGCGGCGATCCGCCTGTGCAGCAGGCGCCGGCGTGCCAGTCCGATTCGTTCCTCGGCAACAACCCGCAGGCGTTCGTGGCCAAAGTCATAGGTGGCGTCGCGCTCAGCGATCAGCCCGCGGTTTGTCAGCTCCTCGAGCGCGGCGGCGACCTCATCGTCGGAGCGTCCGCTCGCATCCCTGACCGTCTCTGAATCGAACGTGCGACCGATCAGCGCGGCGGCGGCGAGAACCTGCGCGGCGGCCTCGCTCACAGCGTCGAGCCTTGTCTCGAGCGCCGCGCGAACCCCGCCGGCGCCGGCCTCGCCGCCACCGATCAGAAGCTCGGCGATGAACAGCGGCAGACCCTCGGTGTCGAGGTACAGCTGATCGGCTGCGGCCTCGTCGAGACCGCGACGGCGCGCGAGCACGAGGACGTCATCGCGACTCAGCCTTGCCAGCACGATGCGATCGGCGGCCAATGAGGCCAGAGCGGCGCAGCGGCGGTCGGGGTCCGGCTCGTCGGTCCGTCGGGCCCCGAGTATCAGCAGGCGCCTACCTTCGAGCCGCCGCGCCAGGTAGGCGAGCGCGTCTAGGGACGCGGCGTCGCACACGTGAAGGTCGTCCACGAACACGACGCCAAATGCATCGCCGAACGCGTCGGCGATCAGGTTGCACACCGATTCGAGAAAGCGCAGCCGCGCACCGGGCTCGCTCAGGGCGCCGCGCGGCGCCGGACCGAGCTCGGGCAGCAGGCGAGCGGCTTCGGCGCGAAGCACTGGGGAGCTGGGCGCGCGCGCGGCGCAGGCCTGGCGCAGGAGCTGCGCGATCAGTCCGTAGGCGAGGCCGCGCTCGCCCGCATGCGGGCGTCCCACGAGCACGTGCAGCGGGCCGCGGCGAACACGCTCGATCGCCTCCGCCGCCAGACGCGTCTTGCCGACCCCGGACTCGCCTTCGATCAGCACAAAGCGACCACTGTCGTCGAGCGTTGCGAAGGCCTCGCCAAGGCGTCGCAGCTCGTCCGAGCGGCCGACCAGCCGCAGCTCGCCGGCCGGCTCGGCCGGGTGCTGCTGGGCCTCGTGAATCTCGGTGCCGGCGCTGATCGCGTTGTAGAGGTCCGTCGTCGCGCTGAGCGGCTGGACGCCGAGCTCGCGGTTGAGGACGCGTACGCATTCGCGGTATTGCTCGAATGCGTCGCCGCGCCGGCCGACGCCGGCGTAGAGCTCGATCAGCCGGCGGTGTGTTGGCTCGTGCAGGCTGTCGAGGCCGAGCCGCTCGTGGGCCCGTACGATCGCATCCTCGAGACGCGTTTCGTCATTGAGCCGCTCGATCAACCGGTCGAGCAGGGTCGCGCGCTCGCGCCGGACGGAGTCCTGCATGCCCGCCTGCCAGGCTTCAAACGGCGCTGCCTCACGTAGGGCAAACCCCGCCAATACCTCACCACGATGCAGATCACACGCTGCGGCGAGTGCCGCGCGATCGGCCTCAGGATCTCTCGCGACCGCGCGGAATTCGGCGAGGTCGAACCAGGCGCCCTCGAGGTCGATCGTGATCGACACCCGGTCACTCACGACGCGCCCGTCCCCGAGTGCTCCGCGAAGCGTCGACAGCGTGCGACGCAGCGCGCTGCGCGAGCGCTCGCCGTCGAGCTCAGGCCAGAGCAGCTCGGCGACCTCGGCGCGCGTGTACCCGTGCTCGCTCAGCGCAAGCAGCGCGAGCAGGGCGGTCGCCTTCCGCGTATCCACCGCGAGCGGGAGACCGTCGACGTCGATGCTCGGAGCACCCAACAGCGCGACTCGTAGCGTCCGCATGCGCGCAAGGATGGCAGCCCTGCGAAACGACAAGCCGTGCAGCGCGCTTCGCCGTAACGTTTCCGGAACGCTAAGGGAGTAGAAAGGGCATCGTGGCTTCATTCCAACCGACAATCCGCCGTGTCTCACTGCGCCGACCGCGTTCCGCACCGGCCACAGCCGAGGTCGAAGAGCCCGTCGTCGAGCCCGTTCCGCAGGCGACGTTCGACGACCAATCGCTGCCCCTCGACATCGCCGCCAACGATCCGATCGTCGCCTACCTCGAGAGCGCTCCGGGCGCGGTCGAGCTCGCGACGCTCGACCTCGACTCGCCTGCTCTCGCCGAGCTCCGCTCAAGCGGTATCACCCTCGTCGTCCCACTCGTCAGCAACGGCGAGCTGATCGGACTGCTTCACGTTGGCCGCCGCCGCTCTGACCAGGACTACTCGGCCGACGATCGCCGCCTGCTCGAGACGCTCGCCGCGCAGGCCGCGCCGGCCGTTCGCGTCGGGCAGCTCGTGCGTGAGCAGCAGGCCGAGATGCAGGCGCGCGGCCGCCTCGAGCAGGAGCTCGCCGTCGCTCAGCTGATCCAGCAGAACTTCCTGCCCAAGGAGCTGCCGCAGCTTGCGGGCTGGCAGGTCGCCGCCTATTACGGTCCCGCGCGTACGGTCGGTGGCGACTTCTACGACTTCATCGAGCTGCCCGACGGTCGCTACGGCCTCGTCGTCGGCGATGTCACCGACAAGGGCATCCCGGCGGCAATGGTGATGGCGGCAACCAGGAGCGTGCTGCGGGCCAGCGCGCAGCGGCTGCAGGAGCCGGGCGTGGTGCTCGCGCGCGTCAACGACAACCTCTGCCCGGACATTCCGGAGAACATGTTCGTGACCTGCTTCTACGGCGTGCTCGACCCTGCGACCGGCCATCTGCGCTACGCGAATGCCGGCCACAACCTCCCGCTGGTGCGCAGCGGATCCGAGTCCTCGGAGCTGCGGGCGACGGGCATGCCGCTTGGTCTGATGCCCGGCATGAACTACGAGGAGTGCGAGACAACGATCGGTCCCGATGCGACCGTGCTGCTATACAGCGACGGTCTCGTCGAGGCCCACGACGCGGCCCGCGAGATGTTCGGGACGGCGCGCGCGGTCGAGGTTCTCGCCGCCGATCGGGAGGCTGAGCCTCTGATCGCTGATCTGCTTGGGGCGCTCGAGAGCTTCGGCGCCGGCCACCAGGAGCAGGAGGACGACATCACGCTCGTCGTCATCCAGCGGCGTGAGGCCGCTCCGTCATCGGCGCTTGCGGACTTCGAGCTCGACAGCGCGCCCGGGCACGAGCGCGAGGCGATGCTCCTTGTGGGCGCGGCGCTCGCGTCGAGTGGGCTTGAACCGGCGCGGCTCGAACGCCTGCAGACCGCGGTCGCCGAGGCGACGATGAACGCGATGGAGCACGGCAAC
>DATAJI010000131.1:0-4828 GCA_036262195.1 Solirubrobacteraceae bacterium | reverse complement strand
CCGGCGACGCCTTCCTCGCCGTCTACATCGCCGCGCGCTACTCGGGCAGCCCTCCGGAAGAGTGCCTGCGCTTCGCCGTCGCCTGCGGCGCCGAATCGACCGGGCGGCTCGGCGCCGGGCTGATCGACCCGCGCGCGGCGGAGCGCCTGCGCTCCGAGGTGGAGCTGACCGCGGTCGAGCTGCCCTCGCGCGTGGGTCGATCAGCCCGGCGCCGAGCCGCTCGGTCGATTCGGCGCCACAGGCGACGGCGAATCGCAGGCACTCCGCGGGTGTGCTCCCCGAGTAGCGCCCCGCGATATAGCCAGCGAGGAAGGCGTCGCCGGAGCCGACGGTCGCGGCCGGCTCGCGCGGCGCGATCGTCACGCGGAAGAGCTGCGGCGCGCCGTCGACCAGGACCTGGGCCCAGCAGCCGTCCGGCGTCGTCATCAGCGCCTCGCGAGCGCCGAGCGCGACGATCTCGCGGACCGCACCGGCGCGGTCCTCGTCGTCGCCGAACTCTTGCCCGATCAGCTCCTCGGCCTCGAGCACGTTCGGCGAGACGATGCCCGGCTCCGCCCGCACCGCGTGGCGCAGGGCGTCGCCATCGGTGTCGACGATCGTCAACACGTCGCGCTTGTGGAGCTCGCGCACCAGGGTCGCGTAGAAGTCGGGCTCGACGCCACGCGGCAGCGAGCCGGCGAAGACGACCATCGCCGCCCCGCGGGCGAGGTAGTAGAGCTTGTCGCAGAAGCGGGCCAGCTCATCGGCGTCGACGAGCGGCCCCTGCTCGTTGATCTCGGTCTCCTCGCCGGTCGTCGGGTCGATCAGGTTGGTGTTCGTGCGCGAATCCTCGCTGATCCGGACGAAGTCATTGACGATCGATTCGCGGGTCAGCTGCTCGATGATCTGCGTCCCGGTCGCACCGCCCGCGAGCCCTGTGGCGATCACCGGCTGGTCGAGCGTCTTCAGCATTCGCGCGACGTTGACGCCTTTGCCGCCGGCCAGCGCGCGCCGCTCGACCGTACGGTGGCGACGCCCAAGTCGCAGGCTTGGCACCGACAGCGACTTGTCGATCGCCGGGTTGAGCGTGACCGTAATGATCATCGCCGCGCTCCACGGCGCCCCAAGCTCCTGCGCATGATCATCAGGCTACACCCGGCGAGGCCGGCGAGCAGCGGCAGAGCAACGCCGTAGAGCCCGGCGCTCGACGGCGTCGGAGCCGCCACGGCCACGGCCGTGACGAGCGGGACCGACAGCGCAAGCCGCCCGTCCTCGGTGACGTCGAGCGTGCCCTCGGGCGTCCCCGCCGCGATCGGCCCCTGTAGCTCCCTCGGGACGCCGACGAACGACACGTCGACCTTGTCGTCACGCGAGACGATGAGCCCACCGCTGCGCTCCGCGACCAGCGCGACGGGCTGCGCAGATCCGGTTACCGCAACCTCCTTGTATTCGCGCCCTTCCACCGCGAAGCGCTCGTGGTGGAACAGCGCGAGGCCGTAGCGGAGCAGGGCGAGGGTGTCATCGTCGCGTCCGGAGTTGCTCGGATCACCGAGCACGACGCTGATCAGGTGCACCCCATGCCAGCTCGCGGCGCCGACGAGGCAGTAGCCTGCGGCCGCGGTGTGGCCGGTCTTGACTCCGACAACGAACGGGTAGGCGCCGAGCAGATCGTTTGTGTTCTCTACTACTCCGCCGCGCGGCAGGTAGGCGGACCGCTCGCGGACGACCGCCGCGAAGAACGGGTCGCGCAGAAGGTCCTCGGCGAGCGCCGCGAGATCCGCGGCGCTCGAGTGGTTGCCTGGCGTGTCGAGTCCGATCGCGGTCGTGTACCGCGTCTCGCTGAGTCCGAGGCGCCGCGCGGCGGCGTTCATCAGCGAGACGAAGTGCCGCTCCGTTCCGCCGACATCGACCGCAAGGCTGTAAGCGACATCGTTGCCGCTTGGCAGCAGCAGCCCGCGCAGCAGATCGGCGACGCTGTATCTGTCGCCTGCGGGGAGATGGGCGAGCGACTCGCCTGGCTGTGCGTCATACGGCTGCTCGACCAGCACTCGATTCAGCGGCTCGTATTCGAGCGTCACGTAGGCGGTCATCAGCTTCGTCGTGCTGGCGATCGGAGCTTCACGCTGCGCGTGTAACGCGAACACCGTCTTGCCGAGGTCCGTCTCGACGAGGACTGCCTCTTGCGCCTCGACATCCGGCGGTGGCGGCTCGCCCGCGGTGACCGCGCGCGCGGCCGGTGCGCCAAGCGCCAAAGCTGCCACCAGGCACACCAATAGCAACCCCCGCGGACCCGGGATCACGCTCCGAGCGAGCCGCATCGGCGCCGAGGCTAGCGAACGGCGCGGAGGCACGCGCCGGCGCGCGCTCAGCCGAGTGACCAGGCGATCTCGCGCAGCCGCTCAGCCTCGGCGCGCGCCGCTTCCGCCGGCCCGCCTCCGTTGGCCGCGTGCGCTTGCGCGATGCTCCGCGAAGCGGTCACGAGCCCCGCTGCCGGACCGGGCGCAAACGCTGCGGCGAGGTCCTCGACGCGGCCGCCCTGCGCGCCTACGCCCGGCAGCAGGAAGATCGCCTGGGGCATCAGCTCACGCGCTCGCGCGAGATGCTCGGGCGCGGTTGCGCCGAACACCGCGCCGACGTCGGCGAGGCCGCAGTCGCGGGCGACTCCGAGGTCGTGCACGATCCGGGCGATGCGCTCCCAGAGGAGCTCTCCAGTGGCGAGCTCGAGATCCTGCAGGTCAGCCGCCCCGGGGTTCGACGTGCGGACCAGCACGAACACCCCGGCGCGCGTCGCGATCAACGGCTCGAGCGCGTCGATGCCGAGCAGCGGGTTGGCGGTGAAAGCGTCGGCGCCGAGCCCGCGGACCTCGCCGGCCGGACCGGGCGTGGCTCCCGCCAGCGCCTGCGCGTAGGCGGCCGCGCTGACCGGCACATCGCCACGCTTGCCGTCGGCGATCACCATCAGCCCGGCCTCGTGGGCAGCGCTGATGACATCGTCGAGTGCCGCGATGCCGGGCGCGCCGAGTCGCTCGAAGCAGGCGAGCTGCGGCTTGACGGCAACGCAGGCCGGTCCGGCGGCGGCGATCAACGCGAGGCAGTGAGCGCTGACGGCGCGAGCCGTGCGAGTGGCCGGCGTTCCGTCAGCGCCAAAGGCCGGTCCAGCCACCGCCCAGAGCGACAACGGATCGGGATCGAGGCCGAGCACGATCTGGGACTCGCGCCGCGTGACGAGCGCTACGAGGCGGTCGGCAAATGCGGTCGGCGCCACAACCCGCAAAGATACGCGTATGCAGCTCTCGCGCCTGCCCTGGCTGCTGACGGTGCTCGCCTGCTTCGTCACGGCGGGGTTGCTGGTCTTGGCGCATTACCGCGGCTATGCGGTGGTGGCGGTCGCCGTCGGGCTGGCGGCAGCGATCAACCTCCCCTAGACGCGCGGCGGCGAGCTTTCAGAGCTCCGTTCCCGGCTTGACGCGGTTGCCGGGCTCGATGTGGATGAGGACGTCCGCACCGTCCAGGCGCTGGCCGATCTCGTCGGTTAGCGCGTGTGCTGCCCCGTGGGCCGCCTCGAGCGTCGTCCCGTCGGCGAACTGGAGGTGGACGTCGATATAGCGCCGCGAGCCGGCGCTGCGGCTGCGGAGCTTGTGGAAGCCGACGACGCCGCGCGGGCCGCCAACCTCACGGATCGCTTGCTGGATCGTGTCGAGGTCGGGCTGCGGCAGGGCCTCGTCGACGAGCGCCCGCGACGCCCGGCGCAGCAGGCGGGCGCCGGCGATGACGATGCCGGCGGCGACGAGCAGCGCCACGACCGGGTCGATCCAATAATCGTGTGTGATCGCGATCAGGATCAGCCCGGCGAGCACGGCCACCGAGGAGAGCGCGTCGGCGCTGAGGTGGGTGGCGTCGCCCGCGAGCGCCACGGATGTCGTCTCGCGGGCCCGACGCGCGATGATCCGCGAGACGACGAGGTTGACGACGGCCGAGGCCGCGATCACGGCGATGCCGGCACCGATCGTGTGCACATGTGCCCCGTGGAGGAGCCGCGTGATCGCCTCGTAGGTGATGATCGCCGCGCCGAGCAGGATCAGCGCACCCTCGATGGCGGCCGCCAGGTTCTCCATCTTGTCGTGGCCGTAGAGGTGCTCAGCGTCAGCCGGCTCGCCGGCCTTTCGTACAGATACGAGCGCGACCAGCGACGCCAGCAGGTCGATCGAGGAGTGGACCGCCTCGGTCAGGATCGCCACGGACCCCGTCGCGACGCCGGCGATCAGTTTCGCCAGGATCAGCGTGGCGTTGGATGCGACCGACAGGGCCGCGGCGCGGCGCTTCGCCCGGTCGTGTGGCATCAGGCCCGCCGGTCGAGCCAGCCCTCGAACGCGCGCAGGGCTCGACCGCGATGGCTGATCGCATCCTTCTCGCTGTCGCTGAGCTCGGCCATCGTGCGCCCGGCGGGATCGTCGATCGGCATGAACACGGGGTCGTAGCCGAAGCCGCCGCTGCCGCGAGGCGCCGGACTCATCAACCCGTCGCAGCGCCCTTCGAAGACCTGCTCCTCGCCGGAGCTCGGCTCGATGTAAACCAGCGAGCAGACGTAGTGGAGCCCGGTCGCCGGCGGCACCTCACGGATCAGCAGCTCGAGGTTCTCCTGATCGCTCGCGTGCTCGCCGGCAAAGCGCGCCGACAGCACGCCCGGCCTACCGTCCAGCGCGTCCGCGGCGATGCCGGAGTCGTCGGCGATCACCGCCCGGCCCGTCGCGGCCGCTGCGGCGCGCGCCTTGCCGAGCGCGTTGCCGAGGAACGTGTCGGCGGTCTCGGGTGGCAGCTCGACGGCGTCGGGGAGCGGCTCGAGCTCGGT
>DATAJI010000130.1:0-3643 GCA_036262195.1 Solirubrobacteraceae bacterium | reverse complement strand
CTGGCGCTCCCTGCCTCAGCGTTCAAGGCGATCGTCCCGGTATTCATCGTCGTCGCGCTGGTCCTGATCATCTTGCAGCCGCGGCTCAGCGCGCGGCTCGGCGCGCGCGCGGCACGTACCGAGCGGGCGCCGGGGCACGCGGGCCCGGTGCTGTTCTCTTGCGTCCTCCTGAGCGGCGTGTACGGCGGCTACTTCGGCGCCGCGCAGGGAATCCTGCTGCTGGCGATCCTCTCGCTCGGGCTCGACGAGAGCCTGCAAAGAGTCAATGGCGTAAAGAACCTGCTAGCGGGCTCCGCAAATCTCGCCGCCGGGATCGTGTTCGCGTTTGCGGCGCCGCACGTCGACTGGACCGCCAGCGGCCTGATCGCCGCCGGCTCGATCACCGGGGGGATGATCGGCGCGCGCTACGGCCGCCGGCTGCCGCCGGCGGCACTGCGGCTGGCGATCGTCGCGGTCGGGATCGTCGCCGTCGTGCTGCTGTTGAGGCCCGGTTAGGCGACAGCTAGCCGGCCGTCGTTGCCGGCGTGCCGCTCCCCGCCGGAGTCCCGCCGTCCGAGGGTCCGCCGCCGTTGCGACGTCGTGCGCGGCGATTACTGAACCAGACCCAACCGCCGAGCAGGATGACCGGCGACGCGTACAGCCCCGCCATGTACCAGTGGTAGATGCAGGCGAGCACCATCGCGCTGGATCCTAGCGACTCCCGCCCCGTCTGTGGCCAGGCCATGAACACCGCCGTCGCCGGCGCCCTCGCTCGTAACCGCGCGACAAGTGCTAGAAGCTATCGGCGTGGAGTCGGTCCCGCCCCGAGACGCCCGATCTGAGGCCGAGCTGCGCGCGCGAGCGCTGCGCGGCGACGACTGCGAGGTGCAGATCCTCGAGCCGGCGCCGCCGGCGGTGAGCGAGCCGCCGTGGTTCGCGGACGCCGAGCCCGAAGGTGGGCGAATCGTCCGCCCGTACGGCCCGCTCGAATGGCAGTGGCAGACGCTCGCCGCCGAGGACGCGACGCTACAAGCCTGGTGCGAGGAGCGTTGGCTCGGCCCCTACCGGCGTCTCGGTGCGCTGCCGTTGCAGTTTTCGACGACGCGTGAGGCACTTCACGTTCTGGCCGAGCGCGTGATCTCACCGGCACGCGAGCGCGCCAACACCAAGATCGGCCTGCGCTGGACGCTCGGGGGCTTTGGCACGCCGTTCTTCGCGGGCGACGCCCAGGTCCGCGTCGAGCACGGTGAGCTCATCGCGCAGGAAGGCGCCGACGCCCGCCGCGGCGCGATCACGACGCTTGCCGAGGCGCGAGCGCTGCTCGGCCCGATCGCGACGCCCAGCTCCGATGGCGAGAACGAAGCATCGTTGGTAGTTGACGGGAATGCGGCAACCGCACTAGCCGACCTCTACGGCTTCGCGACCTCGATTCTCGAGGAGCTTCGCCACGACGCGACCGAGGAGCTCGAACCGTCACGTGTCCAGCTCTGGCCCGAGCACTTCGACGTGTCGGTCGAGCTGGGCGGCGAGGCCGCAGGCAAGCGCGCCGGCTACGGCGTCTCTCCGGGCGATGAAGCCCACCCCGAGCCGTACCTCTATGTCGCGCCTTGGAGCGCCGTGCCGCCGGGCAAGCGCTGGCGGGCAACAGGCTTCGCCGGGGCCGAGCTCGACTACACCCAGCTGGTTGACGCCCCAGACCAACGCGCGGTCGCACTCGAATTCTTCCGCGGCTGCCTAGGGGACCTGGTCGGCTAGAGAACCTTTTTCGCGCCCGCGGAAAAGATGCTCTCTTCTGCTTCCTACGAGCGGTGCAACCGACCGGTGTCGCCGGTCTGGCTCATGCGCCCCAGCGCTCGAGCCGTTCTCGCAGCGCCCCGAGGAACTGTGCTGCGAGCACGCCGTCGAGCGCCCTGTGATCCCAGGAGAGACCAAGGACGCAGATCGGGCGAATCGCGATGCTCTCCTCCCCGGGGGGGCCGCTCACGACAACCGGGCGGCGAACGATCGCCTCGATATCGAGGATTGCGATCTGCGGCTGGTTGATCACCGGCGTCGCCATGATCGTGCCGTACTGCCCGGGGTTGGTGATCGTGAACGTGCCGTCGCGCATTTCCTCCGGGTTCAGCTCGCCGGTTCGGGCCCGCGTTGCGAGATCGCGAATCCGGGCGGACAGCTCGGCGATGCTCAGGCGCTCGGCCTCGCGGATCACAGGGACGAGCAGGCCCTCGGTCCCGAGCGCGACGGCGATTCCAAGGTTGACCGTCTCGTGGCGAACGATGTCCCCACCGTCGAGCCAGGCGTTGAGATCCGGGAACTCGGCGAGCGTAGCCATCGTCGCGCTCGCGACGACCGGGAGCGCTGTCGTGCGCAACTCCGCGCGCGCCGCCTCGACCGCGCTGAAATCAACCTCGATCCACGACGTGACCGTCGCGGCGGTCTCGAGCGAGCGCTTCATGTGGTCGCCGATCGATCGGCGCATCCGCGACAGGGGGACCGGGGCGGGCGCCATGTACTGCTGGGCGCCGCCTGCCCGATCAGCGACTGCCGAGAGGACGTCCTGCTTGCGGACTCGCCCACCCGTACCGGTGCCGGTGACGGTCGCGAGGTCGATGCCGTGTTCGGCAGCGAGGCGTTGAACCACCGGCGAATGTACGTTCTCGCGACGTTCGGCCGCTGCGTCGGTGACCTTGGGCTCGATCACATCGGCTATTGCGACCGGAGCCTCGTGCGACCCGTCGGACGCAATCACGGCGATTGTGCTGCCAACGGAAACCGTCGCGCCGACGTCGACCAGGATCTCAACGAGCCGCCCGGCTGCCGGTGAGGGAAGCTCCGATTCGATCTTGTCGGTGTCGATGTCACAGATCGGCTCCTCGTAGGCGACGGCGTCGCCCGGGCGCTTGCGCCATTGCACGATCGTGCCCTCGGTGACGGAGATGCCCAGCTGGGGCATCACGACCTCGACGCGTGTCTCAGTATGCGAGGAGTTCATCGCAGGCGGCGCGGATCCGCTCGACACTGGGCAGGACGGCGCTCTCGAGTGCCGGGGCAAACGGGATCGGGACATCGGGCGTCGCGACGCGCACGATCGGGCCCTCGAGATGTTCGAACGCGCGCTCGGCGATCACCGAGGAGACCTGGGCTCCCATCGCGCAGGTGTAGTTGGCCTCGTCGACGACAACGACCTTGGAGCAATCGCGGACCGCGTCGAGAATCGCGTCCTCGTCAAGCGGCGCCAGAGAGCGTAGGTCGAGCAGCCGAATGCTCGCGTCGGGGAGTTGCTCGATCGCCTCGAGGGCGGTGTGGACCATGGCGCCGTAAGCGATGACGACGAGCTCGTCGCCGTCACGTACGGTGCGCGCGGTGAACGGCGTCTGATACGGGCCATCGGGCACCTCGCCGCGAACTCGGCGGTAAAGATTCTTGTGCTCGAGAAACAACACCGGGTTGGGGTCGGCGATCGCCGCGAGCAGCAGGCCTTTGGCGTCTTCGGCGCTCGACGGTGCGAGAACCTTCAGGCCGGGAGAGTGAAGGAACCAGGCCTCGGGATTCTGCGAGTGGTAGGGCCCACCGGAGAAGCCGCCGCCGCTCGGCAGTCGCACGACGATCGGTACGGCAACGCCGAGCCGGTAGTGAAGCTTCCCGGCGACGTTGACGATCTGGT
>DATAJI010000129.1:0-4118 GCA_036262195.1 Solirubrobacteraceae bacterium | reverse complement strand
CCGCGCTGCTCGACCGCTTGCGGCTGCCGGCCGACGATCCGATGCGCAACGTCGTGACGATCGAGAATCCGCTATCGCAGGCGCTTTCGATCATGCGCCCGACGCTGCTCGCCTCGCTGCTCGACGCCGCTCGCCACAACGTCTCACGGGGTGTCGACGACGTGCGGATCTTTGAGTCCGGCACCGTCTACCGTGCGGCCGACGTGCTCGCCGACGAGCATCACGCGCTCGGCGTCCTGCTGACCGGCGCCGCAGCGCCGGCGTCGTGGCGCGCCGGCCCGCGTCACGAAGCGGACTTCTTCGCCGCCAAGGCGCTGCTCGAGGCGGTGCTCGCCGTCGCCGGCGTGGAGTTCTCGCTCGAGCGTGCCGATTGGGCATTCCTACGCGCCGGCCGGAGCGCCGCAGTGCTTGCCGCTCGGCAGCGGCTCGGGTTCATCGGCGAGCTCGATCCCGCGGTTGCGGCGAGCTGGGAGCTCGGTCGGACGGCTGTCTGGGCGCTCGACCTCGGTCTCCTCGCCGCGGCGGCGGCGTCGACAACGACCTACAAGGCGTTTGGCGGCTTCCCGGCGCTGCGGGAGGACCTCGCCGTCGTCGTGGCCGATAGCGTCGCGGCGGGTGACGTGATCGCGACCGTTCACGCGGCCGGAGGCCCTGATCTCGAGAAGGTCGAGCTGTTCGATGTCTACAGCGGAGAACAGGTCGGGCCGGGCAGCGTGTCGCTCGCCCTCCACCTCGAATTTCGCGCTGCGGATCGCACGCTCACCGACGACGAGGTGTCGGGTCATCGCGCTGCAATCGCGCGGGCCCTCACCGAGCGCCACGGAGGTGAGCTCCGTGCCTAGCGTGCTGGTCGCCGGCGCAAGCGGCTACGCGGGAGCGTTGGCCGCGCGGCTGATCGATCGCCATCCCGATTTCGAGCTGGCCGCGATCACCTCACGCAGCGAGGCGGGACGGCGGCTCTCGGACGTCTATCCACACCATCGCGTCTCGCTCGTCATGGAGGAGCTCGACCTCGAGCGTCACGCCAAGGTCGATGCGGCGATCGTCGCCTACCCGCATGGAGCTGCGGCGCCGCTCGTCGCGGCGCTGCTCGAACGCGGCGTGCGCGTGATCGACCTTTCGGCGGACTTCCGCCTCCGCGACGCCGCGACCTATGAGCGCTGGTACGTCACCCATAGCCATCCAGATCTCCTGGAGCGCGCGGTCTACGGACTCACGGAGCTGAACCGCCCCGCGATCGCCGATGCCGAGCTCGTCGCCTGTCCGGGCTGCTTCCCGACCGCCGCGATTCTCGCGCTCGCCCCGCTCGCCGAGGCCGGACTGCTCGCCGATGTGGTGATCGATGCCAAGAGCGGCGTTTCCGGCGCCGGCCGCGGGTTGCGCGAGGACACGCAGTTCGTCGCGGTTGACGAGAACGTGCGGCCTTATGGCGTCGGCGAGCACCGCCACATGCCCGAGATCGACCAGGAGCTCGCCCGGCTCGGGGCGCCGATCATCGCCGCGTTCACGCCACATCTGGTGCCGCTCGACCAGGGTGAGCTGCTGTCGTGCTACATCACTCCCGAGCGGCCGGTCGGCCAGAGCGAGCTCGATCTGTGGTACGCCGAGCGCTACGGATCGGAGCCGTTCATCGACCTCGTCGAGCGGCCGCCGGGGGTACGCGACGTGCGCGAGACGAACATTTGCGCGATCCACACGCACGCCGACGAACGCACCGGCAAGGTCTTCGTCTTCGCGGCGATTGACAACCTCTGGAAGGGAACGTCCTCGCAGGCCGTCGCGAACCTCAATCTGATGTTCGGTTTCTCGGAGGGGCGGGGGATCGCATGAGGGCTCCGGGAGCCGCCCCGGCGGCCTTCCTCGGCTGGCTTCGGGTACCTCGCGCGGCGCTCGATTTGGGCGATGGATGGCGGTCCGCTGGGGTGCTGAGGTGAGCTTTTTCAGCTCGCGCTGGGTGATAGCGCCCGATTACGTCGGTGAGCTAAATGCCGGGTCGCTTCCGGGTGGGTTCGTCGCCGGTGGCGTCGCCGCGGGACTCAAGCGCGACGGCGAATTCGATGTCGGCGTGCTGATGTGCATGGCGCCCAGCGTTACGAGCGCGGCGCGGTTCTGCGACTCGGGCGTGTTGGCGGCGCCTGTGGTGCTGTGTCAAACGGAGTGCGACCTGGGGGCGCTCCACGCGGTCATCGCCAACTCGGGCAACGCCAACGCCGCGACCGGCGAAGCGGGGCTCGAGCAGGCGCGGCGCGTACAGGTGGGCGCCGCGAACGCGCTCGGCTTCGAACCGCGGCAGGTGGCGGTTGCCTCGACAGGCGTGATCGGAGTGCAGCTCCCGGGCGAGGTCATCGCGGATTCGCTGATGGGAGTCGCGGCGAGGCTCGACCCCCGCAAGGGCGCCGAGTTCGCCGCCGCAATCAGGACGACCGACGTGATCGACAAGCACGCCGCCCTGTCTGTCGAGCTTCCATCGGGGACGATCGGACTGAGCGCACAGGCCAAGGGCGCGGGCATGATCTCGCCGCACTTCGCGACGATGCTGTGCTTCGTGGAAACCGATGCCGCGATCAGCTCCGAGCAGGCCGATCGGCTGCTGGGTGTGGCGCTAGAACGCTCCTTTAACCGCATCTCCGTCGACGGGCAGCTCTCGACCAACGACACGGTGATCCTGCTCGCCAGTGGCGCGAGCGGCATCGAGATAGCTCCCGGCAGCGCTGACGAACAGCACTTCGCCCAGGCGCTGGACGTCCTCATGCTCCAACTCGCACTGCTGATGGTGAAAGACGGAGAGGGGGCGGCGCGCGTTGGGCGCATCCGGGTCAGCGGCGGCGACGAAGCTGACACCGACGCGGTCGCCCGGGCGATCGCCAACTCGCCGCTCGTCAAAGCCGCCCTCTATGGCGGCGACCCCAACTGGGGCCGCATCGCCCAGGCCGTCGGCGCCACACTGCGCGGGGCGGCGCCGCTCAGCTTCGACATCAGAGTCGAAGGCATCCCAGTCTGCACCGCCGGCGCAGCAGTCGACCACGACGCTGCCAACCTCGGCCACGCGGTGCAGCGCGATGAGGTGGAGTACGAGGTCGAGCTTCCCGGGACGGGAAGCCTTGCCGAGTACTTCTTTTCCGACCTCTCATACGGCTACGTGAAGATCAACGCGGAGTACACAACATGACCCAGCCGAACGACGTCACCACGCTGCTTGAGGCCCTGCCGTATATACGGCAATTTCACGGTTCGACCGTTGTCATCAAATACGGCGGCTCAGCGATGGATGACCCCCAGCTTCGCGAGGACTTCGCGCGCGACGTCGTGCTGCTCAAGTACGTCGGCATGAACCCGGTGGTCGTGCACGGTGGCGGGCCCGACATCACCGCCTACATGAGGCGGCTCGACATGCCCGTCGAGTTCGTCGGCGGGCTGCGCGTCTCGGACGAGGCGACGGTCGAGATCGTCAAGATGGTGCTCGTCGGCAAGCTCAACACCGACATCGTGCTGCGGATCGGCCGCCACGGGCAGCCCGCAGTCGGCCTCTCGGGCGACGACGGCTGGCTGCTGCGCTGTTCGCGGCGCTCGGCCCCCGGGGGCGAGGACATCGGCTTCGTCGGCCAGATCGACCAGGTCGACCCCGGCGTGATCAATCACATCGCACGCGACTACATCCCGGTCGTCGCGTCGGTCGGCGCGGACCGCGAGGGCAACTCCTACAACGTCAACGCCGACGAGGCGGCCGCGGCGATCGCGGTCGCCCTCGAAGCGACGCGGGCGATCTTCCTGACCGACGTGCGCGGCTGGCTGCGCGACCCTGCCGACGCGGACAGCCTGATCGAGCAGGCGAGCGTCGAGCAGGTCACCAGCGCGCTGGCGACCGTCGAGGGCGGCATGCCGCCCAAGCTGCAGGCGTGCGTGGACGCGGTGCGCGGCGGCGTCGGCGCAGCGCAGATCATCGACGGACGCATCGCGCACTCGTTGTTGCTCGAACTGTTCACCGACGCCGGGATCGGCACAAAGGTCAGCGCATGAGCGCCGTTGAGTCAGCCGACGCGCACCTCACGCCCAACTATGCGCGCTACCCGGTTGAGTTCGCGCGCGGCGAGGGAGCGCAGCTTTGGGATCGCGACGGC
>DATAJI010000128.1:0-7284 GCA_036262195.1 Solirubrobacteraceae bacterium | reverse complement strand
CCGCAGATCGATGCAGGCTACCTCGCCGGCTCGTAATGTGAAATATCTCTTAGCACGCCACCCGGAATACCGAAACCCGCCGCGATTCGGGGTACAACTTTGCGTGATGGGCGGTGCGCGCTGGAGCAGCAGCAAAACGGTAGGCCCAGGCAGGGCCACGCCGAGGCGCCGGCGGCCGGCTGGTTCGGGCGCACGGTAGCGGCGTCGTGAGCGAGCTGCGCACCGATACGCCGACCAGCGCGCGGCGAGGACGCGCTCCGGCGCCGCGGCATGGCTACAGGCGCCGGCGCGTGAGCGCGTTTGGTGCGCTCCTGGCCGCACTGCTCGCGATCGCAGCCGTCGTGACAGCGACGCTCGGTCTCCTACAAGACCACGATCTCGCTCCGAGAAGCCCGCCAGTCAAGCCGCATCGCCAAGCCAGCGGATCTGGCGCGCCGGTCGCAAACCTGAAGTCCATCGGCCACCTCGCGAGCGCCGTCAGCGGCGCTGGGGCCGTGGTGGACGATGCGAGCGGCGCGACGTTCTTCGGTGGGCTGGACAGCGCAAACACGCCGATTGCCACGGTCCAGTCCTTCGACGGCAGCACCACGAGCTCGGTCGGCACGCTCCCGGCGCCGCTCGCGGCATCGGGAGCGGCCGTTCTCGACGGCACCGTCTACCTGTTTGGCGGCAATGACACCAGCGGGCCTACCTCGGACATCGTTTCGGCCAGCACGAGCGGTTCCAGCTCGACGATCGCAGGCTCGCTGACGCAGCCGGTAGAAGGCGCCGCCGTTGCTGGGGTCGATAACACGGCATACGTGTTCGGCGGCTACGACGGAGTGAGCGACCTCGATTCGATCGTGTCCTGGAATCCGACCGCCGGAGCGGCGACCGTCGCAAGCCTGCCACACCCTGTCGCCGACGCGGCGGCGCTCGCATACGACGGCGCCGTATACGTGATCGGCGGCATCGACAATGGCGCGATGACGTTCGCGATCTATCGCTTCGATCCGAGCACCAAGAGCGTGACCAAGGTCGCGGCGCTGCCGATCGCGCTGGCTCAGTCGGCTGTCGCGGCCGACGGCGCGGTGATGATGATCTTCGGTGGCAACCGGGCTGCCGGCGGGAACCAGAGCAGCGCGATCTATTCGTTCTCACCCGCAACGACTGCGGTGAAGCTGATCGGCTTGTTGCCGGCCCGGCTTGCCGGCGCAATGGCGGTCAGCGTGCCCGGCGCGATCCTGCTTGCGGGAGGAGTCGAGCCGAGCGGTCAAACCAACCCGACGATCTACAAGGTCGAGCTCGGCAGGTCCAAGACCAGCGGCTGAGAACGGCTAGGGACCAGACCGGCGCTGTCGCTCGGCCCGGTACTCCTCGTTCTTCTGGTGCTCGCCGCGCACCTGAATGAGGATGTAGACGATCAGGACGTTGGCGACGACGCCGATCCCGCCGAACGTCGCCAGCAGTCCGAAAGTCTCGTTGAAAGCTTTGCTGAAGGCGAGCATCTGGGCGTCCGTTTGGTCTCCGGGGCAGGAGGCTAGCAGCCCGCCGCGCAGCAGACTATCGCGTCGCGTAGCCTAGAGCCGCAGTCAATCCAGGAGAGGTGCCGGAGCGGTTGAACGGGCGCGACTGGAAATCGCGTGACGGGGGAAACTTCGTCCGAGGGTTCGAATCCCTCCCTCTCCGTCGCTCGAGACCGGTTCACCGGTCCGGCAGGGTGCTGGTAGTCGCGGCAGCGCGCACCGTGCGCCAGGACTGCAACGCGATCCGAACAATCACGACGGTGATCGCCAGGCCGATGAGGGGATCGGCGATTGACGCTCCCAGGGCAACGGCGACTGCGCCGCCAACCACAGCCAGAGAGACGTAGGCATCGGCCCGAGCATGACTGCCATCGGCGAGGAGGGCTGGCGAATTGAGCCGCTTGCCTGCGCGAGTGCGTATCTCACCGGCGGTCCAGTTTCCGAGGAAACCAATCACGCCAGCGCCGGCCAAAGCCCACAGCTCGCCAGGCGTACTGGGATGAATCAAACGATCGACGGCCTCAAAACCGCCGGTCAGCGCGGATATGAAGATTGCCGCGACGACGGCTAATCCGGCGTAAGCCTCCGCCTTGCGGGATCGCAGCAAGAAAGCGATGCCAAGGGGGACCGCGGTCAACGCGTCGCCACCGTTGTGGATGAGATCCGCCAACAGGGCGATGCTGCCTGAGGCGGCGAACACCAGCGCCTGCACAACGGTCACCAGTCCGAGAACGCCCAAGGACAGCGAAACCGCGCTCAGCCCGTCCCGCGAGCGCTTGATCGAGTCGTCGAGAAGGCCATGCGTATGGTCATGGCCGCCATCGCGACGATGGCAATCGTGGTCGTGCTCTTCGGCTTGAGCGCCTGGGAGGGGTCGCGCCGGCACCGGCAGCCACAGATGCCGGTGCGCCTCGCAGTGCGGATGGCTATGGACATAGCAACCGTGTCGGTGGGCCAGACTCTCGCGCATAGCCACCATGATGCGCCGCCGACAGGCGTCAGGCAACAGGTCGACGAAGTGGTCAGGATCGAGTGAGGCGCGCGGACGCTCGGGCCTCGAGGTCATAGAGTCCGCACGGTGGCGGACTGGGAACAGCTTGGGCCGGTGCTGGAAGGCCAGCTCGTGAGCGTCGAGCCGCTCACGGCAGCGCACGAAGCCGCGCTCTGGGAGGCCGCCAGCGATCCGGAGGTCTGGCGTTGGATGCCGTCGAATGCAGGCTCCACCCCCGAGCACTTCCACGGCTGGCTCGAGCGCATGCTCGAGGACAGCAAAGCCGGGAAGCAGGCGAGCTTCGTCACCGTCGAGCGCGAGAGCGGCAAGGCGATCGGTCACACGAGCTATCTCGCGCTGCGCCCGGAGCATCGCGGTCTCGAGATCGGCTGGACCTGGCTTTCACCCGGGTCGTGGCGGAGCGGCGCGAACATCGAGACCAAGCTGCTGTTGCTCGGCTATGCGTTCGACGAGCTCGAGTGCATCCGCGTCGAGTTCAAGACCGATGAGCGCAACGAACGCTCGCGCAAAGCGCTCGAGGGGATCGGTGCGAAGTTCGAAGGGATCTTCCGCAGCCACATGATCGTCCGCGGCGACGTGATCCGCGACAGCGCGTACTACAGCGTCATCGCGGCCGAATGGCCCGAGACACGCGACTGGCTCGCGCGACGGCTCGCCCACCACCAGAAGACCTGACGCGCGCCCGCGTCGTGAAGTGCGCGCCGGCTCGCACCGACCACGCCCCCAAAGCAACCGGACCCGCGGCGTGCGAAAGTGAGCGCGGGAGCCGGGATGGAAGCTGGAGCACCGCAATCTGACAGCGAGCGCGTCGCGCGCAGACGGGCGGTCAAGCGCCGGCGCCGCGTCGCGCTCAGCGGCTTCCTCGCCGTGCTGGCGCTCGTAGTCGCGGCGATCGTCGGACTCGGTGGACGTGCGCCGAAGGCTCGGGTCGCTGCGCCGGCGAAAAAGCACGCGGTGGCCACACCGACCGTGAAGCGCGTGCGCTGCCTTGCGCCCTACCGGGTCGAGTCGGCCCCGATCCTCGAGTACCACGTGATCTCACAGGCGCCGACCACTGCGCCCTACCCGCTGCTCTACGTGTCGCCGCAGCTATTTGCGCGGCAGATCGATGCACTCGCGGCTGCCCACTACCACGCCGTGACGCTCGATGAGCTGTGGGCTAACTGGCACGAGCACAAGCGCCTGCCGTGCGGCAAGCCGATCGTTGTCAGCTTCGACAACGGCTACGAGACGCAATTCCAGTACGCCGCGCCCGTGCTCGCGAAGCTCGGCTGGGCGGGCGTGGAGAACCTCCAGCTGTTCGGACTCGATTGGGCGAACGGCGGGATCTCACACCATGAGATCCGCGAGCTGATCAAGGCCGGGTGGGAGCTCGATACCCAGGGTTGGGATCACGCCGACATGGTCACCCAGACGGCGTCGGGATTACATCTGCAGATCGTTGACGCGCGGCGCAAGCTGCAGGGCTGGTTCGGCGTACCGGTCAACTGGTTCTGCTACCCCTCCGGGCAGTACGACGCGACGGTGATCACCGCGCTGAAGGCGGCCGGCTTCCGCGGATCCACGACGGAGGTCAACGGCTGGGCCGCTGTGAACGACAACCCGTACGCGCTGCCGCGGCTCGAGGTCCAGCCGACGATGAGCCCGCAGGAGCTCGTCACGGACGTCGCTGACATGCGCGGCGACGCGGCGCCAGGCGACAGCGGGGAGCACTAACGGCGCATCGTGTAGCGTCGTCGAAGTGACGATAGACGCCGGGAACACCGACAGCCGACGCCTGCGCCGTCTCGCCGACGGCGCGTCGATGCCGGTCCTTGGGCTCGGCGTCTGGCAGACGCCAGACGGAGCCGAATGCGAGCGGGCCGTCCGCTGGGCGCTCGAGCTCGGCTACCGGCACATCGACACGGCGCAGTCCTACGGCAACGAAGCGAGCGTCGGCCGGGCCTTGCGTGCCAGCGGCGTCCCGCGCGAGGAGGTCTTCATCACGACGAAGTTCTTCCCGGCACGAGCGGACCCGGTGGCGGAGGCCGAGCGGAGCCTCGAGCGGCTCGGTCTCTCCCACGTGGACCTCTACATCATCCACTGGCCGCAGGGCGGTCCGACCTGGGCCTGGCCCGGCATGGAGGAAGCTCAGCGACGCGGCTACGCCCGCTCGATCGGGGTTTCGAACTTCTCGGTCGGCGACCTCGAAGAGCTGCTCGCCGTCGCGCAGACGCGACCCGTGGTCAACCAGGTACAGCTCAGCGCATTCGAGTCCCGGCGTGCGCTGCTCGAGGCCTGCGCCGAGCACGAGATCGCGATCGTCGCCTACAGCTCGCTCGGAACCGGTCGCCACCTCGGGAACCGGACCGTCGCAGAGATCGCGCAGCGGGTCGAGCGAACCGCGGCGCAGGTCCTGCTGCGGTGGTGCCTGCAGCGCGAGGCGCTGGTGATCCCGAAGTCGACCCACCGCGAGCGGATCGAGGAGAACGCGCAGCTGTTTGATTTCGTCCTCTCGGATGAGGACATGGCGGCGCTCGACGCGCTCGATCGCACCGGCGGCACCGATGCGGCGCGCTCGGACCCGTGGTGGTAAAGGCTCGGCGGCTCGGCCGGTATGGGCTGCGCTGGTTGGGTTGGGTTGGGTTGGTGACCCTGCAGCTGCTGATGGCGAGCGCGGCGTCGGGGGGATCGACCTAGACGCGCTTGGTGTCGCGGCGGAAAGCGTAGACGGCGGCGGCGACGAGCAGGACCGCCCACGCGGCGACGGTGATCCAGCCGCGCAGCGACCAGGCGTGGCCGGCCAGCCCGACGTGCCCGGCCTGGACGAGCCAGTAGGAAGGGAGGCACTGGCCGAGCTGGTAGAGGAAGCCGTGGCCGCCGAGCGGGAACCAGGTGCCCCCGAGGAAGGCCAGCAGCGACGCGCCGCCGCCCGTCGCCGGACCGATCGAGTCGACGTTGAGCAGATGACCGAGGGTAATCCCGAGCGCGGCGAAGGGCAGCAGCGCGATCAGGATCAAGCCGGTCATCTCAAACCAGTAGTGCGTCGGCATGCTGACGCCGAGCGACGCGCCGGCGAGATAGAGCAGGCCGATCGTCAGGCACGACATCGTGTAGCCGGTCAGGACCTTGGCGCGGAAGTAGGCGCGGGTACTCAGCGGCGTGATCCGCAGCTGGCGTGTCCAGCCGGCCTGGCGCTCGGCGGCGATCCGCGTTCCGCAGGAGATCATCGCGACCATCGTGCCGAACGAGGCCAGGCCGACCATGTAGTAGAGCGGCAGAGAGATGCCGCTGTGGTCGAAGTTCTGGACGTGGCGATTCGGCGAGGCGATCACGAAGTAGAAGAGCAGCGGAAAGCCGAGCGAGAAAAAGAAGAAACGGCGGTTACGGAAGGAGCGCAGTAGCTCGTAGCGGGTGTAGACGAGACCGTTCATGACCGAGCCTCGCCCGGGGCGTCGCCGTCGGCGGTCAGCGCCAGGAACGCCTCCTCCAAACCGGCGCCCGTGATCTCGATATCGCGAGCTTCCGGGAAGCGCTCGAGCAGGGCGCGGATCGCCTGATCGGAGTCGTTGCAGCTGAGCAGCACGCTGTTGCCGTGGCGCTCGGCCCTCGCCACGCCGGGGAGCTCGACGAGCTCTTCGTCGGAGGCGACGTTCGAAAGCGTCGCGCGGATCGTGCGCAGCCCGACGCGCCCCTTGATCTCGGTCGGCGGACCGTCGGCGACGACTCGACCCTGGGCCATCAGCACGACGCGGTCGGCGTTCTGATCGGCCTCTTCGAGATAGTGCGTCGCGAACAGGACGGTCTTGCCGCGGGCCGCAAACGCGCGCATCGCGTCCCAGAACTCGTGGCGCGACTCGACGTCCATCGCCACCGTTGGCTCGTCGAGCACGAGCAGATCGGGGTTGCTGACCAGCGCGAGCGCGAAGCGGACGCGCTGGGTCTCGCCGCCAGAGAGCTTCTGCGTGCGGCGGCCGGCGATCGACTGCAGGCCGGTCTGCTCGAGCACGTCGTTGACCGCGAGCGGCGCCGGATAGATCGCGGCAATCATGCTCAGCAGCTCGCGCACCGAGAGGTACTGAATCAGCGACCCGCCCTGCAGCATCGCGCCGACCAAGCCGGCGTCGACCGCGGCGCGCGGAGCCCGGCCGAACAGCGACACGCTCCCTTCATCAGGAGGGGCGAGACCGAGCAGCATGTCGATCGTCGTCGACTTGCCGGCCCCGTTCGGGCCGAGCAGCGCAACCGTCTCGCCGCGCGCGATCACGACATCGATGCCGCGGACGGCGTGGACCGGGCCCTCTGGGCTGCGAAACGACTTCGCCAGTCCGGAGAGGCGGATTCCCTCGCCAGATCCGGCTTGGGTGGCCGCCTCCACCAGCTGAGCATAACGCGCCGTTGCTCTCAGCCAACTCACAGACTCGCGCGCAATGATGCGCTCATGACAAGCGATACGCATGCGACAGGGGACGACGGTTCCGACGCGCCGGTGCGCGTTCTGGTCGTCGATGATGAGCCGAACATCGTCGACGTCATCTCGATGGCGCTGCGCTTCGAGGGCTTTGCCGTCGACTCGGCGGGAAGCGGCGCTGACGCGATCGCGGCCGTCGCCGCCAGCAAGCCGGCGGTGATCGTGCTCGACGTGATGCTCCCGGACTTCGACGGCTTCGAGGTCGCGCGGCGGCTCGCTGGGGCGCAGATGGGCGTACCGATCATCTTCCTGACCGCGCGCGACGCGACCGAGGATGTGGTGCGCGGACTCACCCTCGGTGGCGATGACTATGTGAC
>DATAJI010000127.1:0-1747 GCA_036262195.1 Solirubrobacteraceae bacterium | reverse complement strand
CATCGCCCACCGCCTCGCCGGGCGCGGGGAGCAGCGATCGCGTGCCCATCTGGATCCGTCCGCGGCCGCGCTAATCTCTGCCCAAGTCCCCTCCAGGACCATGAGCTTCGGTTGTCGCCTCGATCCCCCTCAGCTGTTGGCGCAGCTGGCCAGGGGGTCGAAGCCGTTAAGGGGCAAGTACCCGGACGCGGCGGCTGCCCGCGCGCCCGAGCCCCCGACTGTCGATTCTTCAACTCCTCCCGGTCACCCCCTCGGAGCGGTCAAGCCCCGAGGAGAGCGGCGCGCCCATCACGGGCACGCCGCCGCTGGTCCACAAACTCATTCTGTGGACCAAAACCGCGATAAACCCCAGCAATCCACATGCATAAACGCGCACGCAGAGTATGGGGCCGATCACCAAACTCCCTGCAGATCGCCACCTTTCCAGTTCGGGTGACGGTCGCTTCACACGCGAGAAGTCGTTGGTTCGAACCCAGCCGTGCCCATCATCAATACCTGCAAATCGGCATCTTTTTGTAAGCGTTCAGTCCTTGGGGCTCAGGTGAGCGCGGGGAATGGGTCGCCGCGGTTGTGCGCGGTGATCGGTTCGCTGAGGTAGGTGAACAGCGAGCGGTGTTGCATGCGGCATGTGACGGCGGCGGAGAGGGCGCGTTCGGCGAACCGTTCACCGTCCTCGCTTTGGGTGCCGAGCGAGAGTTTTCGGTGGATGACCGGCGAGCGGAGCGCGCGCTCAGCGGGATTGTTCGTCGGCTCGACGCGATCGATCGTGGTGAACGTCCAGAGCGCGGGCCAGACCTTGAGCAGGTTGTTGGCGAACTGGCGGTGCCAGCGAGTCCGTCGGCTTTTCGGGCTGGCGGCTTGGAGCAGCGCTCGGAGTTCGGTCTGTACCGGGGCGATCTCGGCCTGGAGTCGGTCGCGGTCGTGGTGCTCGTGCTGGTAGGCGCGCCAGGCGGCGAATACCTGCTTGGTGAGCGGGACGCCCTGTTCGCCGAAGGTCTTCTGCTCTGCGAGCCCGTCGGCGTGGCGGCGGAAATCGCGCTGCAGGTGAGACCAGCACACCTGCCGCTGATTGGGGTCGAGATGGCTGTAGCCGTTCCAGCGGTCAGAGACCACGATCCCGGAGTAGCTGGTGCCGATTAGTGCGTTGAACTGCTCGCGGTTGCAGTGCTCGGCGATCTGGAAGAACGCCGCGTGCTCAGTGGTCGCGGTCCACAATGCGCGACCCTCCCCGCTGGTCCGCCAGCCGGTCTCATCAACGTGCACCGCGCGCTGATCGAGCACTGAGTCGTGCAACTCTAGGTGCGGGCCGGCCAGCGCGTCTGAGGCGCGCTGGCAGATCGCGTCGGCCGCGCCGGTCGAGAGCGTCACGCCGAACAGATCGCGCGCGAGCTCCGCGATCCCTCGCCGGGAGATGCGATGGCGGGCGGTCAACGTCACGATCGCCGCCTGCAACCTCGGCCCGAACGGGGATGCATCGATCTCCTCGGGCAACCGGGCGCTCGTCCTGGCCAGACAGCCGCGACAGCGCAGCTGGTGCGTGCGATGCTCGACCGTGATCACGCTGATCGGCGGCAGCTCGCAGACCTGGTGGCGGCCGAACCGTCGCTTCGGTCGGCGCTGGCGGTCGGTGAACTCGCGACCGCACCCGGCACACGCATCCGGGTAGTGAACGACGATCTCGACCTGATCCTCCGGCTTCAGCCCACGACCCGCACCCCGATGCCCGGGCTGCCCGCCAGCCTTACGC
>DATAJI010000126.1:0-9450 GCA_036262195.1 Solirubrobacteraceae bacterium | reverse complement strand
GCGTGTATCCGATTCCGACCGCGAGAGCGTGGCGGGCGAGCTGCGGGACCATTTCGCTGCCGGCCGGCTGAGCGAAGGCGAGCTGAGCGATCGACTGGGAGCGGCCTATTCGGCGAAGACTGCTGCTGAGCTCTCGGCGCTGCGGGCCGGGCAGCTGGTGCTTGATGCGACCGTTCCCCTCGCCGCCGCGGTTAGCGGCAAGGCCACGCGGATGCTCGGGGTCTGGCAAGGCTCCGCCGCCCAGCAGGCCCAGGAGATGGTCCCGGACGGCGTCACGGTCATCGCCGGGCTCCACACCGTGAGCGCCGGCCCGCTTGCCGATCTCGCGCACGCGCTCAACGAGGACGTCCTGATCTGTGGCGATCGCCGCGACGACAAAGCCCGCGTCGCCGCTCTCATCGGCAGCATCGACGGTCTGCGCGTCGTCGACTGCGGGCGGCTCGAGATGGCGCGGATCACCGAGTCGCTGACGGCGCTCCTGATCTCGATCAACGCCCGCTACAAGACCCATGCCGGCCTCCGCGTCAGCGGTCTGCCCGACACGCTCTGGTGAGCGTGGTCCTGCTGTCGGGCGGCAGTGGCGGCGCCAAGCTGGCCCGCGGGCTCTACGACATCGTCGGCGCAGAGCTCGCTGTGATTGCCAACACCGGCGATGACATCGAGATCTATGGCGCGTGCGTCTCGCCCGATCCAGACTTGATCACCTACTGGCTGGCGGATCGGATCGACGAGCGCGGCTGGGGCATCGCCGGCGACACGTTCGAGGCGATGGCGATGCTGCGCGAACTGGGCGTCGACGTGTGGTTCAACCTCGGCGACCGCGACCTGGCGCTCTGCCTGGAGCGGCGGCGGCTGCTCGACGAGGGCCGCAGCGCAACCGAGGCACATGGCCGGTTGGCCGCTGCCCTTGGCGTTCGTGCACACGTTATGCCGATGAGCGATCAGCCGGTGGCGACGCGGATCCGTACGAGCGGTGGCTGGGTCGACCTGCAGGAATTCATGGTCCGGCTCGGCGCGAACGCGCCAATCGACGACATCGAGTTCGCCGGGTCTGAGGACGCGACGCCATCGCCGGCGGTGCTCGCGGCGATCAAGAGCGCGCGCGCGATCATCGTTGGGCCTTCCAACCCGGTGATCTCGATCGGCCCGATCCTCGCGCTTTCGGGAATGCGCGAGGCGCTCACCGAGGCGGCAGCGCCGATCGTCGCGGTCAGCCCGATCGTCGACGGCGCCGTGCTCAAAGGACCGACGGCCGAATGCCTAGCATGGGCGGGGCTGCCGGCGAGCACGGAGGGCGTCAGCAGGTTCTACGACGGTCTGCTCAACGGGATCGTGAGTGACGATCCGGCCGGCGAGTTGGCGTCGCTACGCTGCGAGACGCTGATGTCGAACGCCGAGCAGAGACGATTCGTGGCGCAGCGTGCGCTCGAGCTGTGCGACTCGCTCTCCGCCGCGTAGCCCAAGTTGCGCACGCTCGCGATAGTTCCAGTCAAGCACTTCGTGCTCGCCAAGCAGCGGCTGGCCGAGCGGCTCAGTCCCGAGCAGCGCGAAACGCTCGCGCAGGCGATGGTCACCGACGTTCTAGGCGCGCTGGCGATGTCGCGCCGCCTCCACGGAATCCTGGTGATCACCAACGAGCCGTCGGTCGAGGCGATCGCAGGCCCGCTCGGCGCCATGATCGCACCGGACCTCCGTGATGCCGGCCAGAGCGCAGCGGTGGCTGTCGGCGTGGAGCAGGCCAAACGCGACGGGTTCGAGCGCGTGTTGATGGTCCCCGGTGACTGCCCCGCGCTCGATCGCGACGAGCTCGACGGTCTGCTCGACGAGCATGTGCAGAGCCCTTCTGTCGTCATCGTGCCGGACCGCCACGGCACGGGTACCAATGCGCTGATGTTGGCGCCGCCGGATGTGATCGCTCCGTCCTTTGGGGAGGAGAGCTTCGAGCGACATCGCGAGCTGGCGGACGCGGCGGGAGTTCGCTGCACGGTCGCGCGACCGGCGACGCTGCTGATCGATATCGACACACCAGCCGATCTGGCTGCCCTGCTCGCCGGTACACGGCAGGGCGCGCCGCGCACCCGCGCCGCATACGCCGCCGCTACGGCCCCAAACTGATGGGCGCGCTAGCTGCCCGACCGCTCCCTGGCATGCCGGAGATCACGGCCGGCGCAGATCTAGCGGCGTTGATCCTCGACGCCGGGCCCCCACCAGCGGACGACGAGATCGTCGTCGTCGCGCACAAGGCGATCTCGAAGGCGGAGGCACGCGTCCGCGCACTCGACTCGATCGTTCCCTCAGCGCGCGCGCATGAGCTCGCCGCCGCGAACGGCAAGGACCCACGCCACGTACAGGCGATCCTCGACGAGTCGGTCGAGCTGGTACGCGCCGAGCGTGGCGTATTGATCGCACGTACGCACCACGGGTTTGTCTGCGCGAACGCCGGAGTCGACGAGTCGAATAGCGCTGGCGACGGGCTCCTCATCCTGCTGCCGCGCGACCCGGACCGCTCGGCCCGGGCACTCCGCGCCCGCCTGCGCGAGTTGTCGGGCCGCTCACCCGCCGTGCTGATCAGCGACAGCTTCGGCCGTGCCTGGCGCCTAGGCCAGCTGGACACTGCGCTCGGCTGCGCCGGACTTGCTCCGCTGGACGATTGGCGCGGGCGCCACGACCGCCGCGGCCGCGAGCTGCAGGCGAGCCTGATCGCCGTCGCTGACGCTGTGGCGGCGGCCGCCGACCTGACACGCGAGAAAGACTCTGGCGAGCCGGTCGTAATCGTCTCCGGCCTCGGCCAGCACCTTCAGCTTGACGATGGCCCAGGCGCCGCAGCGCTGATCCGTCCTAGCGCCGAGGACCTTTTCAGCTGAGCGGACCTGCCCGGCCGCTGCATCAGCCGACCGCGAGCCGCCAGCCGCGATCCTCAGGCGCGCGCTGCTTTCGTCGCCGCGGAGGCACCGTTGGTCTGCACGGCGCCGAGGCCGAGCCCGGCCGCGAGGTTGGCGCCGAGCTCGGCGTCGACCTTGTACCAGTGCTCGACCGCGCGGACCTGGATGTCGTGCTCGACGCCGTCGCTGAGGTGGTCGACGATGTTCGATGTGAGGTTCTTGCGATCGGTCTCTGAGAACACCTGGCGGTAGAGCGTGCCCGGCTGGCCGTAGTCGTCGTCCTCGCTGTGGAGCTCCTGAGCCGTGCGCACGATCTCGCCGGTCGCATCCCAGGACGGTTCGATGTAGCGGGTCGGGTCGGCCGCCGGTCCGCCGTAGCTATTCGGTGCGTACACGGGTGCGCCGCCGTTATGCTCGTAGCGCATCGCGCCGTCCTTGTTGTAGGTGTGAACCTCGTTCTTGGGACGGTTGACGGGCAGCTGCAGGTAGTTGGCACCGATGCGGTAGCGATGCGTGTCGGGGTAGCTGAAGAGGCGCCCGAGCAGCATCCGATCGGGGCTAGGGCCGATGCCGGGAACCATGTTGGCCGGCTCGAACGCCGCCTGCTCGACCTCGGCGAAGAAGTTCTCCGGGTTGCGGTCGAGCACCAGCCGGCCGATCGTGATCGGCTCGTAGTCCGAGTGCGGCCAGACCTTCGTCAGGTCGAACGGGTTGAAGCGGTAGTCCGCGGCAGCCTCGAAGGGCATGATCTGCATCTCCAGGCGCCAGGCAGGCGCATCGCCCTTGGCGATCGACTCCCATAGATCACGGCGATGGAAATCGGTGTCCTCGCCGACCTTAGCCGCCGCTTCCTGACGGGTGAAGTTCTCGACACCCTGTTCGGTCTTGAAGTGGTACTTGACCCAGAAGCGCTCGCCACCCTTGTTGATCCACATGAAGGTGTGGCTGCCGAAGCCGTTCATGTGGCGCAGTGTGCGCGGCGTGCCGCGATCTGACATCAGGATGAAGACTTGGTGGTAGGACTCGGGCGAGAGCGACCAGAAGTCCCACTGCGCATTGTTGGAGCGCAGGCCGGTATCGCCCATCCGCTTCTGTGAATGGATGAAGTCCTGAAACTTCTGCGGGTCCTTGACGAAGAAGACCGGCGTGTTGTTGCCGACGAGGTCGTAGTTGCCTTCCTCGGTATAGAACTTCAGCGCGAAGCCGCGCGGATCGCGCACGGTGTCGGCCGAGCCGAGCTCGCCGGCGACCGTCGAGAAGCGCGCGAAGACGTCGGTCCTCTTGCCGACTTCGCTGAGGAACGCCGCGCTGGTCCACCCCGTGACGTCCTCGGTCACCTCGAAGAAGCCGTGAGCGCCGTAGCCGCGCGCGTGCACGACGCGCTCTGGCACGCGCTCGCGGTTGAACTGCGCCATCTTCTGGATCAGGTAGTGGTCCTGGAGCAGCAGCGGGCCATCGGGGCCCGCGCTCAGGGAATGCTCGTCGCTGGGTGCCGGGATGCCGGCGTCGGTGGTTGTGTGGGGCGGGCGCTTGTCGCTCAATGGATCGCTCCTTGCGAGGTTTCTTGGCAGGCTGGGCACAGGCCCCAGTAAGTCACTTCGGCCTCGTCGATCGCGAATCCGTGATCCGCAGCCGGCTCGATGCAGGGTGCCGCCCCGCGTGCGCAGTCGACGTCGGCGACGCTGCCGCACGCACGACATACGACGTGATGGTGGTTGTCGCCGACGCGAGTCTCGAAACGCGCCGGACTGCCGGCCGGCTCGATCCGCCGGACCAGGCCTGCGCGGGCGAGCGCGGCGAGCACGTCGTAGACGGCCTGCGTCGAGATCGAGCCGATCCGCTCGCGGGCACCCCGGGCGATCGCCTCGACCGTCGCGTGGTTGCCGGACCGAGCCGTCGCGAGCACCGCTGTGCGGGGCGCCGTCACTCGCAAGCCAGCTGCGCGAAGCTCATCAGCGGCTGGCTCGTCGAAGCTCGCGTGCACTAAGAGCACGCTAGCACTAATCTGGAATCGATCAAGATATAGCTGTGCCCGTATGTTGTGCGGGCATGGCCCGCCTGCAAATCCTCAGCGATGACCTGCTGTTCGGCTCGAACCTGCGGGCACAGCTTTTGGCAGCCGGATACGAGGCCGTTTTTGGTCTCGTGGTCGAGCCGGGCTGCGATGCCGTGCTGGCCGATTTGACGGTTGATGCGCCCAGCCGAATCGAGGCTCTGCACGGCACACGGCTGCCCGTTCTCGCGTTCTACTCGCACGTTGAGAGCGACGTCCGGGATCTCGCTCGTGCAGCGGGGATCGCGATCGTCGTGCCGCGATCGAGGATCGCGCGTGAGGCGCCGGCGCTCGTCGCGCAGCTGCTTACTACTGCGCGTTGATCTCGCGGAACTCGTCGCGCACCGAGTAAGGACGACCCCAGACCGGCTCGATCGGGTGGCGGCCCTCGCGAACTTCGCGGAGGACCAGCTCGCCGGCGATGTCGTTGTCATCGAGCAGCGTCAGCGCCGTGCGGACCGCCGGCACGGCGGCGGCGTGCCCGAAGCGGTGCGCGACGAGGAGGCGCCAGTGCCATTCGTTGGCGGAGTAGGGCTGCGCGTTGCAGACGACCAGCGCGACCGCGGCATCGACGTAGCGCGTCTCGTCAGCGATCCTCAGATCGAGCTCGAGGTCGGTCCAATCGGTCGGCAGCGCGTCGACGATCTCCTGGAACGTGTCGGTGAGCCCCATCGCGGATAAGCCTAGACGAGCCGGGGGAGGAGCCGCTCGCACCTCGCCGGTTCTCCACCTGAAGCCGGCAGGCTAGCCAAGCGCCTGGTAGATCAGGAAGACGTTCAGCGCGGTGATCACGCCGGCCACCGCGAACGCCACCACGCTCGTCAGCGGGCGATTGACATGAACGCCCATCACAGCGCGGCGGCTCGTCAGCAGCACGAGCGGGATCAGCGCTAGCGGAATCCCGAACGACAGCACCACCTGGCTCAGCACGAGCGCGTCGGTCGGATCCACGCCAATCGCGAGCACGACCAGGGCTGGGATCATCGTCACGGTTCGGCGGACGACGAGGGGGATCCTGACCTTGATGAATCCCTGCATCACGACCTGGCCGGCGTAGGTTCCGACGCTCGAGGAGGACGCCCCGGAGGAGAGCAGCGCCACCGCGAAGGCGAGCGCGGCTGCGCCACCAACCTTGTTGCCGAACTGGTGGTAGGCCTGCTGGATCGTGCTGAGCCCGTGAAGCGCCGGCGTATGGAAGAGCTTTGCCGCGACGGCCAGCATCGCCATGTTGACTAGCCCCGCAGCGCTCAGGGCGATGATCACGTCGAGACGCTCGAAGCGCAGCACGCGCGAGCGCTCGGCGTCGTTGCGCATCGCGACGCGGTTCTTCGTCAGCGCCGAATGCAGGTAGATGACGTGTGGCATCACGGTCGCGCCGATGATGCCGACGGCGAGGTAGAGCGAGCTCGAACCGTGCAGGTGCGGAACGAGCCCGGCGAGACTGCCGTGAACGCTCGGCCCGATCCGCAGCGTCTCATAGAGAAAACCAGCGAAGATGATCGCGAGCAGCGCCGTGATCGCGAGCTCGAAGCGACGGAAGCCGCGCGTCTGCAGCTCGAGCACGCCGAAGGCGATGACACCGGTGAGCACGCCGGCTGGGAGCAGCGGCACGCCGAACAGGAGGTTGAGGCCGATCGCCGCCCCGAGGAACTCGGCGATGTCGGTGGCCATCGCCATAACCTCGGCCTGCACCCAGAGGCCCCAGGTAACGGCGCGCGGGAAGCGCTCGCGGCAGACCTCGGGCAGCGTCTGATCGGTGATCACCCCGAGCTTTGCCGAGAGATACTGGATCAACATCGCCATCGCGTTGGCGACCAGCACGACCCACAGCAGTAGATAGCCGAACCGCGCACCACCCTGGATGTTCGTCGCGAAGTTGCCCGGATCGACGTAGGCGATTGATGCAACGAACGCCGGCCCCAGCATCCAGAGCGTCGAGCGCAGCTTGCCTCGCGCGAGCAGGCCCTCGAGCTGACTCGGCCCGAGCGCCGCCGGCACAACGTCGGGTACCGCGCTCTCGAGCGCCGGCACGGGAGTGCCTCCCAGCGGGGTCACCGCGCCTGACCCTCCAGCTCGACGCGCATCGCTTGCGCGAGCTCACCGCCGATCGTCTGATCGCGCTCGCCGAAGCTCAGGAAGAGCGGCCCGCCGAAGGGCTGACGCGAGCGGACCTCGAAGCGATCGCCCGGCGCGATGCCGCAGTCGCCGAGATAGCGGAGCATCTCAGGGTCGGAATCAGAGACGCGGACGAACGTGCCGCGGTCGCCGGGCTCGAGCGACTCGAGGCTGCGAGTCGCGCGCTCCTCGAGCTCGAGATCGGCCGTTGGAATCGGGTCCCCGTGGGGGTCGATCGTCGGATTGCCGAGCTTGGCCGCGATCAGCGCCTCGAGATCCTCTGAGAGGACGTGCTCGAGCACCTCGGCTTCGGCGTGAACGCGGTCCCAGGACATCTCGAGCGCCTCGGCCAGGAACAGCTCCAGCAGGCGATGGTGGCGCACCATCTCGAGCGCGAGCCGGCGCCCCTTGGGCGTCAGCCGCACGCCACGGTAGGGAACGTGCGTGATCAGGCCGAGCTCCTCGAGCTTGCGCAGCATCGCCGAGACAGACCCCGGGGTGATCCCGAGTCGGGCGGCAAGCGCCGTCGTGCTGACCGGCTGGGAGCTACGACCCTCGAGCGCGAAGATAGCCTTCGCGGAGTCCTCCACCGCCTGCGAGCGGACAAACTCTCTTGTGGCCATCAATACAACAGGTTATGGCATTCCAAACTTTTAATCGCGGGCACTAGAACAAACGTCCACCGGGGTATCCTCGGAGGACCGTGCCGAGCACCCTCGAAGGCCTCGCCCCGCCGGCGAGCGAGTACACCGCCGCCAGCGAGCGGGCCGGCTTGATCGACCGCTCCGAACGCGGGAAACTCGCGCTCGCCGGGACCGACGCCGCCGCGTTCCTCGACTCGGTGCTCTCGAACGACATCGCCGCGATCACTCCAGGGCACGGTGCCGACGCGGCGCTGCTGACGCACAAGGGCCGCATGCTCGCTGAAGTGCGCGTCCTCAGAACCGAGGACGAACTGCTCCTCGACACCGAGCGAGTAGCGCTACAGGCCCTGTTCGACGCCCTCAATCAATTTCGAATCGGATACCGAGTGGAGCTGCACAAGCGCACCCTCGAGGTCGCGTTGCTTTCCGTGATCGGTCCGCGCGCCGGCCGTTTGCTTGCGCAGACGCCGGCAGCCGAGGAGCTCTCGCACGTGGCTAGCGAGGTGGCTGGCCGGCCGGTGCGCTTGGTGCGCACCCGCCTGGGCGTCGACGTATTCTGCGACGTCGGCGATCTGGGCGCGGTCGGGACGGGACTGTCGGCGGCTGGTGCACTCCCGATTGGCGAGGCAACCGCCGAGTGCGTGCGGATCGAGGCGGGGATCCCGCACTACGGCGTCGAGATGGATGAGACGACCATGCCGCAAGAGGCAGGCATCCACAACCGCGCGGTCTCGTATTCCAAGGGCTGCTATGTCGGCCAGGAAACGGTCGCCCGGCTCTATTGGAAGGGCAAGCCGAACCGGCTGCTGCGCGGGCTGCGCTTCAGCGAGCCGGTCGACGGCGGCGCTCCGCTGCGCCAGAACGAGCGCGATGTCGGAGCGGTCGCGAGCATCACGGCCTCCCCACGCTTCGGTCTGATCGGCCTCGCGCTGCTACGGCGCGAAGTCGAGCCCGGAGACATCCTCGACGCGGGCGACGCGAGCGCCACCGCGACCGTCGTCGAGCTGCCGTTCCACGACTCCGGCGGCGAACGCCACTAGCACTTGATCCGACCTGTACTGTGGCGGACGGTCGGCTTCGACGGCGTCGCCGATGCCGACCAGCTGATGAACGAAAACAGACATCTCGACAAGCTCGCGCTCCTCGCCCGTAACCCAATCGAGGGCGAACGGCGGACTACGGCGGGCCCGGGAGCGATCCGCGCGGAGGTGGGTATCTGATGGCAGGCGTAGTTCACATCCAGTGGTATGCCACGGGCTTTCGCGGCGATCAGCTCGAGGCGGAGCTGATTCGCGTCTCGGAGCTCTCGACGCGCTACAACGCCACCAGCTACGCGGTCTACCGCCTACGCGACGACCGCTACAAATTCCTCCAGCTGCTCGGGTTCGACGAGCACTCCGACTTCGACCGCTTCTGGCAGGGCCCGGAGATGATCGACTTCCGCACCTATGCGCAAGGCTGGTTCCAGGTTCCCGTCCAGTACAGCTGGTCCGATCTCGTCACCGAGGGCCACCGGCCGCACCGCGAGGCCGCGCACGCCGAGCCGGTAGAGACCTAGCCCTAGACCGGGCAGCCAACGTCGACGTCCCGGCCGCGATCGCGTTTGAGTCTGCGCTCAGTCGCGCTCGAGGGGCGCCATCGTGAGGCCGGCTGAGCGTAGCTGCTCCCAGTAGTGCTCGGCGGGCTCTTGGTGACCGGTCCAGACGATCGCGAGACCGTTGTTATGGATCTGGTCCGCAAAGGCGTAGCCGCCGTC
>DATAJI010000125.1:0-5818 GCA_036262195.1 Solirubrobacteraceae bacterium | reverse complement strand
CGGCGCGCCAGGCGGCCGGTGACGGGGAGATCGATGCAGGCCGACCGACCCCCTCTGTCCACGTGGACGCATCCTCCGTTTCCGAGTCGTCCTGCGCCTCGTAGACGTCGGGCTGCGGATCGGGTGCAGCTGGAGCCTCGGACGCAGCGGCTCGGACCCATGGCTCAGAGCCGTCATCGGGCCGCGAGACCTCGGAGGTCGGCTCTGTCACCGAGCTGTAGTCGAACTCCTCCTCAGCCCCGAACAGCGCGTCCAGCAGCTGGCTGCGCAGATCCTCGTTCAGCACCAGCGCGACGGCACCCCCGAGCGCGGCGACCTTCAAGACGCGATGACCGCAGCGCTTCCGCCGGGCGGGCTGCTCGGATTCCACTTCCGGATCAGCTCGGCCTGACATCGCCGCCCACTATAGCTCGCGGCCATTTCCCGGCCGGCTTGAAATCCTGGCCATCAAGCATGCGAGATCGCAGACTCCACGGTCGCGTCCGCACGGCGTCTCGGTTGCGGGTGCACCAGGTCAGCGGGAGCGTGGAGTCAAGCATCTAAGCGATCGCCTTGGTCAGCGCGGCAATCAGCCGCGACTCCTCGAACGGCTTGACGACGAAGTACTTCGCGCCAGCCTTCATCGCCTCTAGCACCTTGCTCTCCTGGCCAAGCGCTGAGCACATCACAACGCGTGCCTGCGGATCAAGAGCGATTATCTCGCGCAGCGCCGTGAGCCCGTCCTTCTCCGGCATCGTGATGTCGAGCGTCGTCACGTCTGGGCGGAGCTTCTTGAATCGGGCGACTGCTTCTTCGCCGTTCGAGGCCTCGCCGATCACTTCGTGACCGCCGGCGACGATCGCATCAGATACGACCTTGCGCATGAAAAGCGCATCGTCGACTACGAGAACTCTTGCCATCAACTACTCCCTTCTTTTGCGCCAGCAGCATCGCGTCGGAGCTCTATGACGTCATCGACCGGTCGGTCGTGGACTTCAGCGGCGCCGTCCTGGATATCGGCCGCGAAGCGAGGAAGCCCAAGCGGATTCGACCAACGCGTGACTATTCCTGGCAGGCTCATCGTGACGCTCCGGCGCCCTGGCGGGTCGGCGGAGGACGGTAAAGCTCGGTATCGATTCCCGCCTCGCGGACGCGCACCACGCCGTCAGCGGCCTGGATGCGAATGCTGCGGCCGCTCGATCCACCGGTCGCGCTAGCGCAGATCGGGATACCCGCCAGCGACAGGACCTCCTGCGTGGCCGCGAGGTTGGACGCGCCGATATCAGGGCCGCTCGCGCCCTTGAATGAGAACATGCGCGCGCCGCCGGCGAGCACCGCGCAGAGCCCTGACGCGGGACTGCCGAGTCGAGCGAGCGCAGCGAGCAAGGCCGTGACGGCCGTGTCGGCGTACCTACCCGGCCGCTCCGCGTCAGGCTGGCGCGCCTGCGGGAACATCACGTGGGCGAGCCCGGCCGCGCGTCCACCCGGGTCGAGAAGTGCGATGCCGAGGCACGACCCAAGGCCGATCGTGGTGAGAATGGCGCTGGCATCAGCGGTCGCCGCGAACTCCCCCATACCGACGAATATCTCCGGTCGGCTCACGTAGCCACACGCACCGGCTCGCGTATCTCGTCGACGCTGCCACGCGTCGGAACGAAGAGAAACGTGAGCGAGCATTCCTGCACGGCGACCGAGACGGTCGACTCGAGCACGATCACCTGGTCATCCCCGGCGTCGCTCAGCAATGCGCTCGACAGCACGGCGCGCAGCATGTCGCGTACGCGCTCCGGCGGAGCGGCTTCGAGCGACAGTCCGGTAAGGGTCGAGAGAGCGCCTATATAGGACGCGGCGAGAATGTTGCCCAGCTCGGCCAGCGCCGAGCGGCCGACATCGCTGTCCGCCTCGACACCGATCAACTTGCACGCAGCCCTCTCGGTGGAAGGTCCCAGAATCATCAGAACCAGTGCATCGAGGTCCCCGCTGACCGGCACCGCGACTATCGTGACGATCATCTCGCCTGGCCCGACGCGCTCGATGGCGTCGGCTAGCGGCATTGCGTAGGCCGATGGAGTGGAGACCTCGACCGCAATCCCGATGAGCGATGACATTGCCGTCGCGGCAGTGCTGGAGCCGATGTTGGCGACCTCCCGCAATGCGTCAAGCTCGATGTCGGTGTGGGCGTGGCTCATCTGGCCCCGCTCCGCGCCGGCGTGATCTAGGAGCTCAGGCAGCGATCGCACGTGCCGTCACCTCCCCTGGCGCCGCATCGGCCAGAGCGTCGCAATCGACGATCAGCGCGATCTCCCCTTCAGCGAGCAACGCGCCCGCCGAGACCGGTCGGCTCACCTCGAGCTCAGGCGGAAGCGGGCGCGTGACCAGCTCACGCTGGCCGATCAGCTCGCCCACGGCGAGGGCCAGCAGGTCCTCGCCGACGCGGACGATCACCGCGTGCTCGGGCGGCTCCTCCGCCTCATGCCCGGTGAGCGCGCGTGCCGCATCGCAGAGCGGCACAACCCCCTCGGGTAGAACGAGCAGGGTCTGCCCAGCCGCCTGCTGCACGCTGTGGTCGGCGAGCGCGAGCGTCCATTCGACGCGATCGAGCGGGAGCGCAAAAGGCAGGCCGGCAACCTCGACGACGAGCGCCGAGGTGATCGCGAGCGTCAACGGCAGGCGGATCTCTGCGAGCGTGCCGATACCGTTTTCGGACTGGATGACGATGTCCCCGCCGAGCGCGCGCACCGCATCGCGTGCCGCGTCGAGCCCGACGCCGCGTCCCGAAATGTCGCCGACCTCGCTCGACGTTGAGAAGCCGGGCTTAAAGAGCATGTCCTGCGCCTCCTCGATCGTCAGCTGATCATCCTGACCGAGGAGACCCCGCTGTCGGGCGCGCGCCGCCACCTTCGCCGGATCGACTCCGGAGCCGTCGTCGCGGACGGTAATGACTACGCCGCGGCCGGCTTGGCGAGCCGCGACCATCAGCCTGCCGACGGGCGGCTTTCCAGCGGCGACACGCTGCTCGGACGGCTCGAGGCCGTGATCTATCGCGTTTCGCACCAGGTGGACCAGTGGATCACCTAGCGCGTCGACGACGGTGCGGTCGAGCTCCGTTTCGGCGCCGATCACGATCAGCTCGACCTCCTTGCCGAGCCTGGCTGCCGTGTCGCGCACGAGGCGCGGGAGCCTCGCGAACACAGCCTCGATCTCGATCATCCGCACCTTCATGACCATCGCACCCAGCGCCTGCGATGTTCGTTCGAGATCCTGCATTGCCCGCGCCAGACCCGGGACGTCGGCCTGGGCCACCAACGCGGTGAGCTGCGTGCGGTGCACGACTAGCTCACCCATGAAATGCATCAACTGATCGAGTCGCTCGGCGTCGACGCGGACCGTGCGGCTACGCGCGATCCCGGTCGCCCGTGACGGCTCGGCGCCAGGATTCGAAGATGTCGCGCCGGGCGTCTCGATCGCAGCCTCGTCGAGTGGCTCGACATTTTCCAGCTCGGCCGGCGTAACGCTGACTACGCCCTCGACTGCAAACGCAGCCGCCTCGACCTCGGCGAGTGCGCAACCCTCTGGACAGGTGACCTCCACGGTGCTGCCGTGCCAGTCGAGGACCTCATCCGCAGCAGGCACGGACGAGATCAGCAGGTCGCGATCACGCAGCTCGCTGAGCAGGACGTAGGCGAGGACGGATGGCATGCCGGCGGTGGCGGCGAACTCGACGTGAAATGTCGTCGGCGACGTAGGCGTCGGAGCGGGGGCCGAGCTCGGCACGCCCTGACTGTCGCTCGTCGCGGCACTCAGGTGATCAGAGGGCTCGCGCGCGCGCACGAGGGCGCGCAGGCGCGGGATAAGCGGCTCCGGATCGATCTTCTCCACGCCACCCTCCTCGATCGCGTCGATCGCCGCCGAGAGCTCATCGACGCATTCGAGCACTACGTCGATCGTCGCGCGTGCAACCGCCCCGCGGCGGCGGCGGATCAGCTCGAAGACCTCCTCCATCTCGTGCGTCAGGCGCATCATCCCGGCGAAGCCCATCGTGCCGGCCATGCCCTTGACGGAGTGAACGACGCGGAAGATCGCATCCACGCCCGCAGCGTCACCCGGATTGCGCTCGAGCGCGACGATCGAGACGTTGAGCTCCTGGAGATGCTCGCGGGACTCCGCTACAAACAGCGGTAGGTACTCGGCCGGATCCACTAGGTCGTCCGGGAGATGAACGCGGGCCTGCTCACGAGGAGACCTCCGCCAAGATCGCTTCTGCCATCGAGCTGAGGTCCACCTCTTCGTCCGCGAGGCCCGCCTCCATGACCGCCCGTGGCATGCCGTGAACGACGCAGCTGGACGGCGCTTCGACGATGACGCGTCCGCCAGCCTTGCGGACCGCAGCAGCACCACTGAGTGTGTCCTGGCCCATGCCGGTGAGGACTACGAGCAGCACTCGCTGGCCCCAGACCGCCGCAGCATCGCTGATCGTGAGGTCGGCGCGCGGTCGCAGCCCACCGACCGCTGGCTCATCGGTCAGCGTGATCAGTCCATCCGTGCCAACGCGCAGGTGCTTGCCGCCCGGCGCGATCAAAACGCGGGTGGGGTCAAGGCACTGGCCTGCGGCCGCTTCGCTCACCGTCAGCTGCGAGACGCGGTCGAGCCGCGCCGCGAGCGCCGCCGTGAAGCCCTCAGGCATGTGCTGGATTACGAGCGTGCCGTCCCCGAGCCGCGGCGGCAGCTTTGGCAGCAACTCGGAGAGCGCGCGCGGCCCACCCGTTGAGCAACCGATGATTACCACGCGATGGCCGCCGGGCGAGGAGGACTGGGCCGGGCTGGGCTGCGTCTGCACGAGCCGTTCCTCGTCTGGACTACCGACGCCCGCCCGGCGCCGCCCGGCGCCGCGCGCCAGCAGGATGCGCTTGACGAGGTCGCCCGCGAAGGCGTCGACTTGCTCGCGTGATGTCGGCTTGGCGACCAGATCGAAGGCGCCTTCTGCGAGCGCGTCAACCGCTCGTGCACCGGCTGCGGCTGAGAACGCAGAGACGACGACGACTGGGATTTGGAGCCGGCGGTCGCGCAGCTCGCGGAGAACGCCGACGCCGTCGCGCCCAGGCATCGTCAGGTCCAACGAGAGGACGTCGGGCGAGTGCTCGTGGCAGCGCGCCAGCGCTTCATCACCGTCGGCCGCGACAGCGACCACCTCGATCCCCCGCTGGGTCAGCGCTGCCGACAACACGGTCCGCATTAGCGCCGAATCGTCGGCGACTACGACCCGTGCTGAAGGGAGCGCAGACATTTGCTCAGACGGCGTCCGCAAGCTCAACGCTGGCGCCAATGCTTTCGCCCGCGAGCAGAACGATCAGGCGGTCGCCGACCTTGGCGATCGAGTGCGGACCACTGCTACTGGTGACGCGAAGGAGCTCAATCTCGCCTTCGTCGACGGTCAGCACCTCGGTCACGTCGTCCACGACGAGGCCCGCGGTGTGATCTCCGGCCTCGATCACGATGATCTTCGCCGGCTCGCGCGCCCCGGGTGGAACGCCGAGCCAGGTCGCGAGGTCGTAGACCGGGATGATCCGGCCGCGCAGCGAGATCACCCCGCGGATCCACGGAGCGTCCGAGGAGACCGGTCGCGGAACGACGTAGCGGATGATCTCCTGCACGTCGCCGATGGTCAGTGCGTACTCCTCATCGCCGAGTGCGAAGACGACGATCTGACGCGTGCTGTCTGGAGCGCTCATTGCGTCACCGTCGGTCCTTCGCGCGGGCAGATATGCGCAACCGGAGCGCTCGCCAGCGTGAGCGACGCCTATTGCGCCTGTTGATCCCTGTCTTCGTCAAGTGCGGATCC
>DATAJI010000124.1:0-6042 GCA_036262195.1 Solirubrobacteraceae bacterium | reverse complement strand
CGACATTGTTGTCGTCGGTGGTGGACCCGCCGGACTGGCGACTGCCGTTTACGGCGCCTCTGAAGGCCTGGACACGCTGGTGCTAGAAGGGGTTGCCGTCGGCGGGCAGGCCGGCGCGAGCGCGCGTATCGAGAACTACCTTGGCTTCCCGTCCGGCCTCGCCGGCGCGGAACTGACTGCCAAGGCGCTGGTGCAGGCCCAAAAGTTCGGGGCCGAGATAAAGAGCCCGTCCGAGGTGACGTCACTGCGGATGGCGGACGACCTTGTGGTGACCCTGTCGGACGGGAGCGAGGTCTCGGCCCGCGCGATCGTGATCGCGAGCGGCGCCCACTACCGGAAACTGAGCCTCGAGCGATGGGCGGACTTCGAGGGCAACGGCATCTACTACGCGGCAACCGAGCTTGAAGCCCGTGCCTGCGGGATTCACGGCCCTCAGGTGGCCGTGATCGGCGGGGCCAACTCCGCCGGGCAGGCGGCCCTGTTTCTCGCGAGTCGCGGGTCGCGGGTCCGGCTCGTCGTGCGCGCCGACGATCTGGGAATCGCGATGTCGAGCTACCTCGCGACCCGCATCCTCGTCGACAGTCGTATCGACGTGCACCTGGGCACCGAAGTCGTCGGAGTCGACGGTGGCGACCATCTGGACTCGATCGTGCTCGCGAACAAGATCGGAGGGAGTCGGGAGAGCGTGCCCTGCGCGGGACTCTTCTGCTTCATAGGCGCCGTGCCCGCGACTTCTTGGCTCGAGGGTGTCCTACTTGACCGAAGCGGCTTCATCCTCACCGACACCGATCTACCGCAGACGCAACCGCGCGACTCGTTCGGGCTACTCGGCCGTCAGCCTCTGGCGTTCGAGACCAGCATGCCAGGACTCTTCGCCGCCGGCGATGTGCGTCACGGCTCGATGAAGCGGATCGCAGCCGCCGTGGGTGAAGGTTCGAGCGCGATCCGCTCGGTCCATCAGGCGATCGGCAAGTAACGACAGATACCAGCCTCCTCATAGGGCGACAAGGTGGTCAGATCCTGCACCGTCAACGGCAATCTCTTCACGGTCTTCGGCACGCCATGTCGTACCGCAAGGACCACAGCGACGCGAAGTCGGCCCCGACCTCCGTGCCCGGCTGGGCGCCCAACACCTACCTGCTCGAACTCGGACACTCGCCGGTGCGTCGCCGCGCCGCGCCGCGCCAGACCGTCGTGCCGGCGTCCGGCCTGCGCGTGGCGCGGCGTTGACGACCACCGGCGTCGCGCTCAGATCACCGTGGTGCCCCCGTCGACAACCAGCTCCATGCCATTGACATAGCTCGAGTCGTCCGAGGCGTTCCGCCGGCCCGAGATGAAGACATGAGCTCCTTCATCAACGAACAACTTGGCAGGTGATCGAAGGAGAATGCAAGCTATGCACACCAGTCAGTACCAACTGAGCTACGCTAGGCCTATGACGGAGTTGGAGAAGGGGCCGCGAGGCCTGCGCCGCGGCAGGGGCGCACGAGAACGCATCCTCAGCGCTTCACAACAACTGTTCCGCGATCAAGGCATCAACAGCACCGGCATGGACCAGCTCTCCGCAGTGGCCGAGGTGTCCAAGCGCACGCTCTACCAGCACTTCACCGGCAAGGACGAGCTGATCGCCGAACACCTACGCCGATTCGATCCCGACATCATGCCCGAGGTGTTCGACCGCACCGACCTCGCGCCCCGCGCACGGCTCCTCGCCGCGTTCGACATCCGACCGCCGCTGTGCCCATTCATCGCCGCGGCCGTCGAAATCCGCGACCCCGACCACCCCGCACGCGTATACGCCCGCGACTACAAGCAGGCGCTCGCCGCGCGGCTCACCGAAACTGCCCGCGAGGCCGGCGCCACCAACCCCGAACAGCTCGGCGAGCAACTAGCTCTGCTCCTGGATGGCGCCTCTGCCCGCAGCCGACTCCTCAACACCTCAACCTTCTCCACGGCCGCTGCCATCGCAGCAGCCCTCATCGACAACGCCATCCCCATAGCAGCAGAGCCTCCCGGCGCAGACCGGCACCTGTCAGCCGGACGGGACCACGTGCCGGCTGCGGCGGCGAGCTCAGCCTAAGTTGACGCCGAGGGAGAAGTTGAAGCTCCCCACGCCATTGCGCGCCAGGCCTACCGACAGCAGGCCCGCGCCCTCCAGCCAGTGCGCCATGCTCAGGTCGCCGACGTCCCGCGGGCGCAGTCCGAGGCTCTCGATGAACGCTGACACGCTTGCCTTGGCCTGCGCGTCATCGCCGGCCATGAACACGTCCAGCGGGCCGCCCGCGGCCAGGACGTCGCGGAAGATGGTGTTAAACGCCTTTACAACGCGGGCGCTTGCGGGGGCGGCCTTGGCGACCATCTGCGCGATCGAGGTGTCGTGAGGGATGGCCAGCCCGGTGGCGCTGGGGTTGAAGGGGTTGGTGATGTCGACGATGATCTTGCCGTCCAGCGCGTCCCCGTATTGGCTGACGACCGGCACGGCGCTTTCGAACAGCACGGCGAGGATGACGATGTCGCCGCCCGGGGCGGCGCCCCACGTTCCGGCCGTGGCGCCGTCACCGAGCGTCCGGGCCAGGGCCGCGGCCTTGGCCCCATCGCGACCTACGATCTCGACGGCGTTGCCGCCCTTGAGGGCCAGGGCGCCGATGGCGCTGGCCATATTCCCCGAGCCGATGATGCTGATGTCGCTCATGATGTGCTCTCCTCCGCGATGTTTCGCTTTGTCGTCCCGAATCAGGCCCGGCGTGTCGGCTCCGACAGGCTTGGGTGTGCCGCTTGTCAGGCACCGCCGCACACTGCTCATCGCCTCAGTCCCGCCGCTTCAGGGCGCTTGCGCGCAGACGCCCTATTAGGTACACCGATCTGCGTGCTTATGCTAACCAACGGTCGGCCGGAACGCAACCTATGCAGACCGGTCGGCACCAACTTGGATCTACGAGATTGGCCACGCCGTCGGGGGTGTGGAGATCACGATTCCACGCCCTCGACGGCGTCGCGGAGACGGTCTGTCTTTTGATTCGCCTGTACCGGCTGGTGCCGCTCGCCTCGCCTGCGCTTGTCAGGTCGAGTAGGTGATGGTGACGTTCGAGCTGCCTTTGCCGGCGGGCGCAGTCTGGACGGTGCCGCGGGCGTGCGCGAACTTGCCTATGCCGCCGTTGATTTTCACCGTCGAGAACGGGTTGTCGTTGCTGGAGGCAAGGCTGACGGTGAACTGGTTTGCCAGCAGCATCGAGCCGCCGATCGCGACCTGGGCGAAGCAGACCGCCTTCGGAGCGGTGGTGACGACGCAGGCCAGGTGAATGGACGCGGATGGCGCTCCGGCGTGGTGTGCCGAATTGCCCACATAGCCGATCGCGGTGCTGTCGGCGGCGGATCCGGACGGAGGAGGCGTGTTCGAGTTTCCGATCAGATGCCCGGACGGATCGGTGAACGTGCTGCTGAGGTTCTTGTCAAAGAAGTGCAAGGTGGTCGCCGTGCTCGCGGACGCAGCCGGGATCGCGACGGCACAGAGCGCTCCGATGACGAAAACGCCGATGAGGACGCCTGCGCGCCGACTAAACCCGTGAATCTTTGTCTGCAACATGCTGGGCTCCTTGGTCGTTTGGTTGGGGCAAGGCTCCCAGCGGCGGCCCCGGTTTTCGTCGTCGGCGAGTACGACTTGTCGTGGACTTTTGGATGATCTGGGTCCTACCTCAGTCGGACACGAGTCGCCCCCAGGTAGGATGCGCCGTCGGATTAGGGGCGCTAGCGTGAGCGCGTGGACACTGATCGCAATGTGATCGCGCGAGTAGGGGTGGTCGATCTTCGGTGGGTCGACTGGGTTTTAGCGGTGCTGCTCACGATCGGCGAGCTCGCGAACGCGGCCTCTCAGCCCCATCCGCACTTGGGTGTGCTGGCGGTCGTGTCGCTGATCGTGCTCACGAGCAGCGTTGCGTGGCGCCGCCGGGACCCGGTCCTGGCAACGCTGGTCGCGATCACCGGCCTCATCGCGTTTTACCGATCGAGCGGGAATTACGGCTACGGCTTAGCGGAGATGACGGTGATCCCGCTGAGCTTCTACATGCTCGGCCGTCGTTCGCGAGGCCGCGAGAACGCGGTCGCGTTCGCCCTGGTGTTCGGCTACTGGCTGGCGGCAAACGCTGCGATCACATACGCCCAAGCTGGCGCTTCGGTCGGTGAGGTGCTCGGGTCGGGGGCTCTGTTTGGCGGTCTGCCGTTCGCAGTTGGGCGCACGCTGGCTACTCGGAACAGTTTGACGCGCGAGCTTGAGGCGACTGCGGCGCGACTTCAGGAAGAGCAGGAGGTGAGCGCTCACCACGCTGCGGGTGAGGAGCGCAACCGGATGGCGCGGGAGCTGCATGACGTGATCGCCCACAGCGTGAGCGTGATGGTGATCCAGTGCAGCGGGGCGCGCAGCGTCGCGCGGGGGGACTTCGGGGCGGCCCTGACGGCACTTCAGGTTGTTGAGAGCTCTGGGCGCGAGGCGCTGGTGGAGCTGCGCCGGATCGTGGGCGTGCTGCGCCGCGGCAGCGACGAGCTCGCGGGGTCCGCGGCTCCAGGGCTCTCTCAGCTGGAAGCGCTGGTCGACCGCGCCCGCTCGTCGGGCCTGCCGGTCGAGCTGCGCGTCGGGGGTCGGCGCGCGCTGTCCCCGGGCCTGGATCTCGTCGCCTACCGCATCCTGCAGGAGGCTCTGACCAACGTGATCAAGCACGCCGGTCCCGTGCCGACCGTGGTGAGCGTCAGGTTCACTGCCCGCGAGCTCGAGCTTGAGGTCTCAGACACCGGACGCGGACCGGCGCGCGAGCGCGAGGACCGCGATGGGCCGGGGCATGGGCTGCTCGGGATGGGTGAGCGCGTCGCGTTGTACGGCGGTGAACTCAGCACCGGGCCACGTGCGGGAGGTGGGTTTGAGGTCCGCGCGCGGATCCCGTTTGACGGGAAGGCGTCCTCACCGCAGGAGCTCGAGTCGGCGGCTGCTCGGCCCAATGTGATGGTCGCGGCAGCCGAGCCCGTCCGTTGGCCTTGGCTGGATCCGTTGCTAGCGGGCGTCGCGCTGGTGGTATTGGAGATCGCGGTGCTGACGGGCAGCCATCACCGTGGCCCGCTGGCTCTGAATCTGATCGTCGTGGCGGGAATGACCCTCGTGGCTATCTGGCGTCGCCGCTCGCCGCTGCTTTTCCTGGTCATCGTCGGGGCGCTTGCCAGTGTGTTGAACGATGCCCTGACGTCGCTGGACAACTTGGCGCTGGTCGCAGCCTATGTTCTGCTGGTTCCGGCGTACGCGGTCGGCGCTTGGGAGAAACGCCCCAAGGCGGTACTCGGCTTGGCGATCTTTTTCAGCGGCTCTGCGATCAACGTGCTGGTCGTCCGCCACCAGACGGTCGGCGACTTCGCCGGCGGAGCGTTCCTGGTTTGCGCGGCGTGGGCCGCTGGCCGGGCGATCCGCTCTGGTCGCGTGCTTACGGCCGAGCTCAAGCTCACATCGGCTCGGCTGACGGTTGAGCGTGAGGACCGCGCGCGGCTGGCCGTCGCTGGCGAGCGCTCCCGGATCGCGCGCGAGTTGCACGCGGTTGTCGCGCGCAGCGTCGCGGCGATGGTGATCCAGGCCGAAGCGGCCCGCGGCCGGCTTGACCGCGATCCCCTACGAGCGGACGCGGCGATGGGCGCGATCGAGAACACCGGCCGTCAGACGCTGGCGGAGATGCGCCGGATCCTGGGCGTCCTCCGGCACGCCGACGACGTTGGTGAGCGCGAGCCGCAGCCCGGCGTCGCGCAGATCTACACGCTTATCCAGCGCGCCAGAGAGCGTGGACAGCCAGTCGAGCTGAGCGTCGACGGCGAGCTCGGGACACTGCCGGCGGGGGTCGACCTCGGGATCTACAGGATCCTCGAAGACGCGTTGAACAGCGTCCGCCAACAGTCGGGAGGCACCGTTGGTGTGGCCCTGCGCTTCGGCGAGGAGGACCTAGAGCTGCGCCTTACCGCACGCTGCGGTGGGCCGAGCGACTGGCCGACCGAGGTGATGCGCGAACGCGTCGCGCT
>DATAJI010000123.1:0-1532 GCA_036262195.1 Solirubrobacteraceae bacterium | reverse complement strand
CTACAACCTCGAGCGCGCGCACAACGAGATCGACGCGTTCCAGAGCGTGCCCACGGTCACGCTGTGGGAGGGTCTGCGCGCGACACGCCTGAAGCTCTGGGACGAGGACGGCGCGCGCCTCGTGACCTTCGCGCAGGCGCGGCGCGCCGCAGTTGCTGCAGCCTCAGCCGGCGTGGCGTCGGCGGCTGCGCCCCGCTGAACCGCGGCGCGAGCGATACACCGCAGTAGCTGGGCGAGAGCTGCCTGACCCGTTGGGTCGAGCGCTGCCAGCCCCGAGGCCGTGCTCGACGCCGAGCTTGTCGGCGATCCGCCGGACCGAGTCCCGCTCCTCCTTGACGAGGAAGGTGATGCCCGATCCGCCGCGGCCGGCGCGCGCTGTCCGCCCGACGCGATGGACGTAGCTGTCGTGGTCTTCGGGCAGGTCGAAGTTGATCACGTGCGAGACGCGGTCGACATCGATCCCGCGTGCGGCGATGTCGGTCGCGACGAGCGTGTCGATCTTGCCGTCGGCGAACTGGGCGAGTGTGCGCTCGCGCTGCGACTGCGTCTTGTTGCCGTGCATCGCCGCGGCATCGACACCGCGCTCGGCGAGGCGCTTGACGAGGCGGTCGGCCCCGCGCTTGGTCCGGACGAAGACGAGCGCGAGGTCGCGCTCAGCGCTCAGCTCGTGGACGAGCAGATCGAGCTTTGCTGCGTGCTCGACCTCGACGAAGCGGTGCTCGACGACGACGTCGGTCGCCGCCGGCTCGGGCACGTACTCGCGGCGTACCGGGTCGTGCGTGTAGGCCGCGGCGATCCGTCCGCTCTCGCCGGCGAGCGTTGCCGATAGGAACAGCGTCTGCTGGCGGCTGCGGCACTGGCCGACGATCCGCTCGACCGCCGGGCGAAAGCCCATGTCGAGCATCCGGTCGGCCTCGTCGAGAACGAGCACGCGGATCCGCGCGAGGCTGAATGCGCCGCGGGCCAGCAGATCCTCGAGCCGACCTGGAGTGGCAACGAGGATGTGGGCGCGAGCCGCTGCGCGCGCCTGGCGCTGCAGGCCGACACCGCCGTAGACGGTCGCGACGCGCAGCGAGCGCGCCTGGGCGATCTCGCTCATCTCTGAGGCGATCTGCGTGGCGAGCTCGCGCGTCGGCGCGAGGATCAGCGCCACCGGGCAGGGGTCGCTCGAACTGATCCCCTCGACAAGCGGTAGCGCGAACGCCAGCGTCTTGCCTGAGCCGGTCGGCGAGCGCACGAGAACGTCGCGGCCGGCGAGGACGTCGGCGATGACCGCCTGCTGGATCGGGAAGGCTGTGGTGATGCCGCGGCGCGTGAGCGCGTCCACAACGGGACGCGACAGGCCGAGATCGGCAAAGGACTGCGTGGACATATGAATAACTCCTGATGCGGCGGGGCCGCGATGGTTTCGGGAGGCTCTGGCTGACCCGAAACCGCTGCAAAACAGCGGAACCCCAAGCAAGCTGCCTCGCGGCCGACAACGCCGACCGCGCTGCGAACTCTAACAGACGCCCTCGGCGCGACAGCTCAGT
>DATAJI010000122.1:0-2794 GCA_036262195.1 Solirubrobacteraceae bacterium | reverse complement strand
GCACAAACGTCTGAGCGACAAATACGACCGGTGCCACGAGGATCGCGGCACGCTGCTGCAACGCGCTCATCTCCGCGATCAGGCCGACAACCGAGGCCGTGATCGCCGCCGCGCCCCAGAGCACCGCCGTCAGCCAGTGCTCGCCGGAGGCGGCGTCCGCGACCAGCTTGGTTGCAAGCGCGCCCCAGGCAAACGCGAGACCGGCGGCGATGATCGTCAGGTTGGCCATCGACCGGTTGAGGAAATGTGCGACGAACGGCGCGAGCGCCGCCACGCCGAGCAGCGTCAGCACCAGTACGAGCGCGACCCCGTGGACGTGCTGCGTGGTGCGATCCGGCGCAAGCGCGGCGATTCCAGCGACCCCGGCGACGATTGCGCAGACCGCCGTCAGCTCGCGGCGGCCCGGGCGCTCGCCGAGCATGCGCTCGCCGAGCGCGAGCAGCACGAGCAGGCCGATCGCCAGCGCCGGCTGCACCACCTCCAGCGGTACGAACAGCAGAGCGACGATCTGCAGCGGCCAGCCCAGTGCCGTCATCGCAGTGCCGGCGAGCCAGCGTCCGCGGCGCAGGAGCTGACCGAGCAGCGAGATGCGCAGCATGTGGCGCTGACTCGTCGCTCGGGCATCGATCGCCTGAACGCCGATCCCTAGGCTGTAGAGCGTCGATGCCCCGGTTGCCGCAAGGATTCCAATGAGCAGCGAAAGCATGACCGAGCGCGATCATCGCATCCTCGGTGGGCGAGGCACGGTTGCGCTGGCCTGCTCGCTGATTGGTGGGGTATACCTGGCGCCAGCGGCAGCTTTCTACGTTGCGCCGTTGCGCCGCCGCCTGGGGATCGCCACGACGACGCTTGACGGGCGTGGCTACGGCCTGACCTTCGACGATGGGCCACACCGCCAGGGGACGCCCGCGGTGCTCGAGCTGCTCGCGTCGCGCGGCGTGCAGGCAACGTTCTTCCTCGTCGGCGAGCAGGTGGCGCGCGACCCCGCGCTCGCGGCCGAGATCGTCGCCGCGGGGCACGGCGTCGGCTTGCACTGCGATCGCCATCGAAACCTCCTGCGCCTCGGGCCGACTGCCGTCGCCGACGACATCGCGCGGGCGCGCGCCCGCATCGAGGACGCGACCGGTCGTACGATCGAGCGCTACCGCCCGCCGTACGGCATCTTCAACGCGGCGGCACTGTCGATCGCGAAGCGCAATGGTTGGCGTCCGCTGCTGTGGACGCACTGGGGCCGCGACTGGGAGGCCGAGGCGACGGCCGAGTCGATCGCCTCACTGCTGGTTGGTGGCGAGGTCGCCGAGGGGTCGGTACTGCTGCTGCACGATGCCGACGACTACGCCTGCCCGGGCTCATGGCGACGCACCGTCGCGGCTCTCCCGCTGGTGCTCGATGAGCTCGAGAGCCGCGGACTCGAAGCGACGCTCGCGCTCTAAGCCGGCTAGCGGCGAATGTCACAAGCTTGTTACAAAGTCCGCGGGCATGTAGACTGCCGCCGTCGTCGCTGCGCCCAGCCTCCCGGCGCTCGGCGGAACCGCGCGGCGAGCTGCTGCGCGGGCGTCCGTGGTTGTAGGGGGCGCCACGATGAATGCCTCGCAAGACGACGCCAAACGACGGACCACGACTCCACCGGTACTCGCCGTGAGCGAGTCGGCGAGCGAGCGTGACGGGCTCGCGCCGGGCGGTCAGCGGCCGAGATGCCGCGGGTGCCGGGGCGCTGCTACTGGCGGTCAACCTGGGTTGCACCGCCGCCGGCGCGGCGGTCGGTGCCGCTGTGGGGGCGCTCCTGCCGCTGGCGCTGGGCGGCTTCGGGATCGGCTTCTTCCTCGGGATCGTCGTTGTCGCTAAGCGCTTCCGCGATGTCTGAGCCGCGCATCGGCCTAATCCGCTACGCAGACGTCGTGCTCGTGGCGATCGGCGCCGCCGTCGCGATCCCGCTCGGCGCGCCCGCTGTCGGTTACGTGATCGGCGCCGGAACCTGGCTTTTGCAGCGGATCGTCCAGGAGGCCGACAAGCGCTGGATCGCGAAGGTGAGCAAGCCGGTCAGGCGCCTCGGATACACGTTGTTCGAAGCTTTCGGGCGCATCTGGCTACTGGCGGGCGGGATCATCGTCGCGATTGTTGTTGGACATCGCGCCGACGCCCTGACGGCCGGGCTGGTCATTCTCTGCGCGTATACGGTCGCGTTCCTCGTCCGCATCACGAGTGGCCCGCCACAAGGACAGCCGGCACGATGACCAGCCTGCGGGGGTGGAGCAAGGGCCAGAAGATATTCGCCGGCGTCCTGGTCGGGTGGCTCGGCGGCACGATTGCGATTGCGCTCGCGTTCGGCCTGAAGAGCAAGAAGAACCCCAACTACCTGCCCCAGGACGAGTTCAAGCTGCTCAATTGGGCTCACCTGTTCGGACCTGTCGACCTCAATAAGGGCGTCTTCTACCTCGTGCTGGCCGGCGCGATCACCGTTGGCGCGATGGTCTGGATCGCGAGGCGGATGCAGATGCGTCCGAACCGTGTCCAGGTCGCGGTCGAGCTTGCCTACGGCATCTGCAAGCGGCAGATCACCGACGAGAACATGGACGCGGACATGGCGCGCAGGTGGTTTCCGCTGATCGCGACGCTGTTCTTCTTCATCCTGGTGTCCAACCTGCTGGGGTACATCCCGCTGCCGGTGAACACGAACCCGCTCGAAGAGGTCCACCTCTTCGGCACGACGCTGCCGACGTTCCAACTTTTCGCAGCGACAACAAACATCTCGTTCCCGCTGGTGCTGGCGCTGATCGTCTACATCGCCTTCAAC
>DATAJI010000121.1:0-2188 GCA_036262195.1 Solirubrobacteraceae bacterium | reverse complement strand
CTACAGCCTCATGGATGAAGAACGGCGCGCCGTCGATGTGGAGTCCGGCAACGCCGCCGAGGTTCCACAGCTCGGCCGCGCCGAGCGCCGCCTTGTACCACGCGAGCGCCGCAACAGCGTCAGGCACGATCAGCATGACCGACAGAGAAGGTGTACCGGTGTCGCCAGTCATAACCGCGCTCAAACGGCACGTTACCGCGGCTCGCGCCTTCGCCCAGATCCGAGCCTCTTTCCAGGACCCCGACACGGTGCCGGCAGCGCGCGCCTGCTGCTAGCGTCGCCCGCGATGCGACCGCCGATCGACACAATCGCCGCTCCGCCGCTCCCGGCTGGCTCGGCCTGGGTCAACTCGCCACCGCTCGCGATGCACGAGCTGCGCGGCCGGCCGGTGCTGATCGAGTTCTGGGACTTCTGCCGGGCGAACTCGCTGCGCACCCTCCCCTACGTCAAGGCCTGGCACGAACGCTACGCCACCGACGGGCTGACGGTGATCAGCACGCACTGCCCGGGCTTTCGTGCGTCGGCAAGCGAGCAAGCCGCTCGCGACGCGATCGAGCGGCTCGAGATCACCCATCCGGTCCTGCTCGACACCAACTTCGCGCTCTGGCAGGAATACGAGAACATCGGCTGGCCCGCGCGCTACCTCTGGAGCGCGGACGGCACGCTGGCCGAGTACTGCCACGGCGAGGGTGGCTACCTCGAGACCGAGCTGGCGATCCAAGAGTTGCTCGGACTGCAGCGAGAGCCACTGGCGCCGCTGCGGGCGGAGGATGCTCCCGACGCGCTGCTCGTCGTGCCGAGCGACGATCGCCTCGAGCCGCCTTGGTCGGGGCCCTACGAGGCCGGGGCCGTCTGGGCTGTGCTCGAGCCCCGCAGCGGGCGCGAGCGGGGTGTTATCGAGGTTAACGGGAGCGAGCGCGATGTCGCGCACCCGGGCGCCGTGCTGCTGATCGAGCACGACCATCACGTACACGGCGAGCTGTCTCTCGAGCTCAGCGAGGACGTGCGCTGCGACGCGATCTGCTTCACGCCCGGACTCGCCGCCGAGCAGCCGCGATGACTCGTCGTCGGGGCCCTAGGCCCCCGACGACTCCGACCCGGCGGCCTCCCCCGACGCGGCCTCGACAAGCCCGGTGAGCTCAGCAGCGGGACGATCCGCCAGGAGGCGCAGAAGTCGCGGCGGCGCGCCGTCGTCGATCAATACCGCGCTGCCAGGCCAGTAAGGACTGCTCGGGTCGCCTGAGGACAGGAACGTCTGGCTGTAGACCCAGGAGCCGGTGTTGTGGAGCTGGACGCCGTTCGGCGTCAGCCATTCCGCCGCCACGTCACCGTCGAGCACGCCGGCGCGGTGGGTGTGCCCGAACACGACGTGGCGAGCGCGGATCGCCAGACGCTCGACGACCTCACTCATCGAGCGTAGCCCCGCTCGGCGCAGCTCACGCCCTGAGAGCTCGCTGCGCAACGGCCCCAGGCCGGCCGCATTGAGGGCGCCGACGGCGATTGGGAAACCGGCAGCAAGCGCCTGGGCGCGAAGCCCGGCGGCACGGGGTGCGCGCAGCATGCGCCAGACGTCAACCGCCGCGCCGCCACCCGGTCCCTGACCGGTCCGCCCTGTTTGAGCGGCTGCATGAGCCCAGGCGTACACCGGCGAGAGCAGCGCCTCGTAGTCCCCGGCAGAGTGGACGTCGTTCCACGGTCTCGGACCGCCGAGCGTGATCCGCCCGCTCGCCGCGATCGCGAGCCGTTCGAAAGTCGGCACGGTCATATGCACGTCGAGATAGTGGCCGTGCGTCGCATAGACGTCCTCACGCAGCCAGAGGCCCGGATAGGCGAGCTCCACGTTGGCCGTGCGCCCGAGCTGTGAGGCGAGCGCCGCGGCGAGGTCGGACGCCTTCTTTGGCTTGATCCGTTGCTCGAGCAAGAGCGGTTCGTCGCGTCGTGCCTGCCAGCGGGCGATGAGGCCGTGGTCGTGGTTGCCGGGGACGATGACGAGCTGGCGTCCCTGTAGCGCGTGGCCGAGCGCGCCGAAGAACGGTGCGGAGGCGTCGAGCACTTCCGCAACGGGTCTGTTGCGGAGCTCCAGGGTGTCGCCTAGCAGGACCAGTCGCTCGACGCCGTCGAGCGCGGCGAACAGCGCGGCGGCCGCGCCGCCGCGACGGAGCACGTCGGCCTCGGAGCGGTCGCCGAC
>DATAJI010000120.1:0-1780 GCA_036262195.1 Solirubrobacteraceae bacterium | reverse complement strand
GGGGCGCGATCCGAGAACCCGGCCGAGCTGCTCAGCTCTCCGAAGCGGGCGCAGCGCCTGCCGCGTGTGCTGAAGGCGGCCGAGGTGGCGGCGCTGTTGGACCGGATCCCCGCCACGACGCCGCTGGAGTTGCGCGACCGCTCGCTGTTCGAGCTCGCGTATGCATCCGGCCTGCGCGCCGAGGAGCTGGTCACGCTCGACCTCGAATCGGTGCAGTTCGACTCCGAATCGGTGCGGGTCGCGGGTAAGGGCGGCCGCACTCGGCTGGTGCCGGTCGGCGAGCACGCGCTGGCTGCGCTCGATCGCTATCTCGCTCGCGGTCGTCCCGCGCTGGTCGTGGCCGTTGAGCCGGCCTTGTTCCTGTCCAAGTCGGGTCGTCGGCTCAGCACCTCCGACGTGCGGCGGAGGCTGCAGACCTGGGCCCGGTTGGCGGCGGCGCGAGCCCCGGCGCTCGCCGAGGCGCACCCCCACGCGCTGCGGCACTCCTTCGCGACGCACCTGCTGGAGGGCGGTGCGGACTTACGGGCGATCCAGGAATTGCTCGGGCACGCCAGCATCTCGACGACACAGGTATACACTCGGGTGGAGTCGGCGCGGTTGCGCTCGACCTACACGCGCGCCCATCCACGCGCGTAGTAGTGATTTGGCAGGGTAATTGGAAACGAACGTTAAAGCGATCGAGCTCCATGAGCTATGGAGGCGCTACAAAGCGTCCGGTGACGAGCGCGCTCGCGAGCGGCTGGTCGTCGCCTATTCGCCCCTGGTGAAATACGTCGCGGGCCGGATGGGTTCCGGGCTACCCGCGCATGTCGAAGAAGCCGATCTGATCTCCTACGGCCTCGGCGGGTTGATATCGGCGATTCTGCGCTTTGATCTGTCGCGGGAGATCAAGTTCGAGACGTACGCGATCACGCGCATCCGCGGAGCGATCATCGACGAGCTGCGCACCCTCGACTGGGTCCCGCGTTCGGTCCGCGCCAGGGCGCGCGAGTTCGAGAGGACCAACATGAAGCTCGAGGCACGCTTCCAGCGGGCGCCGAGCGACGAGGAGATGGCGGCCGAGCTCGGGATCAGCATCGAGGACTTTCAGGACGGGCTACTGCAGATCTCCAACTCGACGATCATCGCGCTCGATGAGCTCTGGAGCGTCTCGGACGCCAGCGGCGACCAGTTCTCGCTGCTCGACACGCTGCCGGACCGTCGCGCGCCCGATCCCCAGCAGCTGGTCGACCAAAGCGAATTGCGCGACCGGATCGCGGACGCCATCGCCGCCCTGCCCGAGCGCGAGAAACTCGTCGTGGCGCTCTACTACTACGAAAGCCTGACCCTCCGGGAAATCGGCGAGGTGCTGGGCGTCACTGAGTCACGCGTGTCCCAGCTGCACACCAAGGCGGTGCTGCGGCTGCGCTCAAAGCTGGGCGGGGAGATCGAATAGCGCTGCTCGGTCGCGGGATGCGTTCTCGACGCGATAAGGTCGCTTTTTCGCCGTCAGAGAGAGAGGAGACCAGGCATGCACAAGGCCGCGGATCGGATCCGTAACGTGGCCCTCGTCGGCCACCGCGGCAGTGGCAAGACCTCGTTACACGAGGCGCTGTTGTTCCAGGCGGGCGCGGTCAACCGGCTCGGGTCCGTCGTCGACGGGACGACGGTCTCGGATTCCGATCCCGACGAGAAGTCGCGCCAGATGTCGATCTCCGCGGCGCTGAGCTCATTCGAGTGGCAGCAGCGCAGAGTCAACCTGCTGGACACCCCAGGCGATTCAAGCTTCATCGCTGACGCG
>DATAJI010000119.1:0-5128 GCA_036262195.1 Solirubrobacteraceae bacterium | reverse complement strand
CCTGATCGCAGAGAGTCTGGAGAAGCGCGTCGTCGAGCTCCGGTGCCGGGCTCGCCGACGCTGGCCGACGACGGAGATCAGACTCCGAAGTCACCTCGCGTAGCGCCGTCACTCGGGCTCGCGGCAAGTCGTTCACCATTCGCTCGGCAAATGATCGCAGCTTGCCAGGCTCGTCAGCCGCCCCATCGACAGAAGCAAGGGCCAGCCGTACTAGACGGTCGAGCCAGCACTCCGAGTCTCCGCGAGTAGGCACAACCGCTCGCGCATCAGCCGGCCGATTCGTTCCGGCGCAAGCAGGGCGAGCACATGACGCTGAGCGAGTTGACCTCGCTGGCGGGCTTCTTCACGATGATCAAACACCGCTCGGAGCTGGGCCGCGGCGTGATCGATGTCGGGCTCGGCCCAGCTCGCCTCCGCCGGATAGTGCTCGCAACCGCCACCGACCCGCGCCAGCTCATAGCGGACGAGATATGAGCTTCCCGGAGGCATGAACTCGACGTTACCGCCGTAGGCGGTCGCAACGACCGGCTTGCCGGCGGCCATAGCCTCTGCCAGCGCGAGCCCGAAGCCCTCACTGCGATGCAGCGAGAGCAGGCAGTCACACGACGCGACCAGCGCGTTCCGCTCAGCGCCGGAGAACGTCCCATCGAGCAGCGTGATGTCGCTGCGATCAGCGGCCGCCGCCTCGACCTCACGCCGGCGCTCGGGCCGGTGGACGGCGTTCATCGTCTTGATGACCAACCGCGCGCCGTCGTCTGGCCCAAAGCAGCGCCGATAGGCCGCTATCGCGCCCAGCGGGTTCTTGCGCTCGATCGTCGAGAGGTAGTCGAAGATCACGAGGATGCGAAAGCCGGACGGGAGATCCGGCGCTAGCGCCAGGCGCCGCGGCCCAGTCGCGGCGAGCGGGTGCGGCATCGCCACGACGTGAGCGCCGGTCGCCGCTCTGATGACGTCCGCCGTGAACTCGGAGCACGCCCAGACCTCGCTGACCTGACGCGAGGCCTCGGTCCATCCAGGCGGCAAGACGTTGACCTCCCAGCTCCACGCGGCGATGCTCGTGCGACCGCGCCGAGGCGGCGCCGCATCCGAGGCCAGATAGGGCACGAGCTGTTCCGGGTTGAGGCAGAGGAGATTGAACCGAGGCAGCGCCAGCCGGGCCACCCATTGGCGCGGCACGACCGTCATCGCGGAGTCGCGGCCCTCGAGGCGCACGTCCCGGGCGCGTACGGACACGCCGACCGCCCGGAGCGCGCCCAGGTAGCGTCGCGCGCCCTCGCCGGCGCCAACGGCGGCATCGAGATAGCCGGCAAGCTCGACGCCGGCTCGACGCATCGCTCGGCGCAGCCCTGATCTAGAGGTTCTCGGCGATGTGCGGCGCCGAGCGGTTGAACACCCAGAAGCCGACGACGACCGAAGCGATGATGATCGCGATCGGGATCGCGAGGTCGACCCAGCCACCGGCCGCGGCGAGGACATTGACTCCGCCTTGGGTGTGTGATGGTCTGGTTGGCCCGGGTGGGACAGCGCCGAGCAGCGCGTGGCGGTACTGCTGCATCAAATCGGCGAGCGGGTTGATCAGCCAGAGGTGCAGCAGCGGGCTGCCGAGGATCAGGCCCTTGTGCTCCTGCAGCTTCTCGATCGGGATCAGGATCAGCGAGGCGTAGAAGAGGACCTGGCAGACGACATCCCAGATCGGCTGGATGTCGCGGAACTTCACGAACAGCGCCGAGAGCAGCATCGACATCCCGGTTGCAAAGAGAATCAGGATCACGATAATCACCGGCAGCTCGAGCCAGGTGAGGCGCGGCTTCACGCCCTCGAGCACGATGAAGACGCCAATCGCGAAAAAGTTGATGGCGAGGTTGAAGCAGGCGGTCAGCACGACCGCGAACGGGATCGCGAGACGCGGGAACTGGATCTTGCGAACGAAGCTCTCGCGGTCGACGACGCAGCGGACCGAGCCACCGGTGGCCTCCGTGAAGAAGGTGTAGAGCACCACTCCGCTCAGCAGCATCGCCGAGTAGTGGTCGGCACTGCCGAGCTTGCCGAGGGTGTAGACGGCGTCGAGGACGCCAAACATCATCAACGGCCGCGCCAGCTGCCAGAAGTAGCCGAGCAACGAGCCATAGAAGCGCAGCTTGAACTCGGTGCGCGCGATCGTGAACGTGAGGTGCCAGAAACGACGGAAGTCGCCGGAGAGCGCGCTTGGCCCGCGGATCGGCTCGCCGAGATCGGTGACGTCGGTGTAGCCGTAGACGCTCACGATGAGACCTCGACGCCGCGGCGCTCGCGCGACGGCGAGCGCTCGATCATCGAGTGCACCGGCAAGTCGACGACGCCGCCCTGCGCAGTGGTCCCCTTGACGATCAGCGAGACCTCGCCATCCGAGCGGTCGATCAACTCGAGTCCGCGACCGAGCCTGGACAGCGTTGCGACCACGACGTAGCGCCCCGGCGCGAGCAGGTTGTCGAAGTCGACCGCGAAGACCGCTTGCTCCCCGGCCAAGAAGCTGCCCGATCGCTCGATCTCGGCGGCGGTGTTGGCCACCAGAGCCGTCACCTTGTCCTCGTTTAGGAAGGCGACGCTCAACGCTGGATCCTCGACGGGCTCGACGAACTCGATCCGGGCGCAGAAGCGCAGCGGGTCTCCCTGGCGGAACATCGCCGGCTGGCTGCCGTCGCCGGCCTCACACCAGGCGTCGACGATCCGCGCGGCGCCGCTGCCGGACCATTGCGCGCCCACCGCCTGCGGCGCCGGCGCGTCACGGTTGAAGTTGAGCTCGAGGTAGTGGTTGGCGACATCGTCTGGATCCCCCTCGACGACCATGTCGCCATGCTCGAGCAGCAAAGCCCGGTGGCAAAATCGCGTGACCGCACCCATATCGTGGGTCACGAGGATGATCGTCTTGCCCTCATCGCGAAGCCGATTGAAGACGTCGAAGCACTTCTGCTGAAACGAGGCGTCGCCGACGGCGAGGACCTCGTCGATCAGGAGCACGTCGGCATCGACCTGGATCGCGACCGAGAAGGCGAGTCGGACATGCATGCCCGAGGAGTAGTTCTTCAGCTTGAGCTCCTGGAAGTCCTCGAGCTCGGCGAACTCGATGACGTGCTGATAGCGGGCACGCGCCTCGCGCGGCGACAGGCCGAGCATGATCCCGTTGAGGACGACGTTGTCGCGGGCCGCGAGGTCGGGGTTGAAGCCGACGCCAAGCTCGATGAACGGCGACATCCGTCCGGTGATCCAGATCCGGCCTCGATCGGCCGAGTAGATGCCGGCGAGACACTTCAGCAGCGTGCTCTTGCCACTCCCGTTGCGGCCGACGATCCCGTAGAACTCGCCCTCCTTGACCTCGAAGGAGATCTCCTCGAGCGCTTTGAAAGCGTTGTAGCCGGTGCGGCGCATCGGATGCAGGGCGCGCTCCTTGAGCGTGTGCATCTGCTCCTCCGGGATCCGGAACGCCTTCGACACGTCCTCTACGCGGATTACAGGGCGGCCGCTGCCTACGTAGTCGCGCACGTAGGTAGGGTATCGGCAGGGATGGCCGTCGCAATGCTGCTAGCCGATCGAGCGCGCTGAGCAATGCCCCGACGTCCGGGCCACACGACCGGCGAGACGACTGAGCGCGGCCTGCACCGCGCTCGCAGCGTCGCGCGAGGTACGGGATGGCCGCAGGCGGCCACGGCGGGCGAGGCCACGGCCGCGCTCGGGCGCGGGGCGTGCGTTGTCTGCATCGCTGTCGAAGGGCCGGTGGACCGGCTCGCGCTGTGCTTGCAAAGCGTCGTCGCGAATACCCCTGGCAATATCGCGATCCACGTCGCCGAGACGCGGGTGAGCGACCCGCAGATCGCAGCGATGATCCGCGACACCGGACTTGGGCGCGAGATACTGTGCGTTCCTCCGTCCGGATCGACGCCGCTGTCAAGTCTCGCGCGGGCGATTGTCGATGCCGCTCCGGCCGATGTCCTGTTGGTCCACAGCGACTGCATCGTCGGTAGTGGCTGGTACCAGCAGATGCGCGATGCCGCCTATTCCGCGTCGCACGCGGCAAGCGCCAGCGCTCTCAGCAACGACGGCGGCATCCTATCGGTGCCCGAGCGAAACGAGCCAAACGCACTCCCTGCGCAGCTCACGATCGCCGAGGCCAGCGCGATCGTGGCTGCACGAGCGCTGCGCCTCTACCCTCGCTTGCCGGTCGCAGTCGGCCGCGCCGTCTACATCCGCCGCGAGGCGCTCAACCTTACCGGCGGTCTTGATCCGGCGCTTGCCTCGCTCGAGACGGCGGTCGTCGACTTCTCCCAACGCTGCATCGCCGCCGGTCTCGTGCATGTTGGCGCCGACGACACCTACGTGTACTTCCACTCGCCGGGCAAGCCAGCCGCCGATGAATCGTTGCGCCCGCGCGAGGCGACCGCGGATGCACTCCTACGCGCCCGCTACCCCTACCTTTCGCCGACGCTCGGCGAATCGGAGCTGGCGAGCGACCGGCCACTGCCGATCGCCCTTGCGCGGGCGCGCCGTGCTTTGAACGGGCTCTCGCTGACCGTCGACGCGCGCTGTCTGGTGGCACCTGCTACCGGCACGCAGTTGATCGTGCTCGAGTCGATCCGCGCGCTGGCCCGCCTCGACTCGCTGCGATTGCGTGCGATCGTTCCACACGACCTGGCCGAGTTCGCCGCCAGCGCGCTCGCGGAGCTGGACATCGAGCTGCTGGATGCGACGAGTGATCTTGCGGATGTTCGCCGTCGCGATGTCATCTACCGTCCGTTTCAGGTCTCGAGCTCAGCGGATCTGACCCTGCTGCGCGAGCTGGGCGAGCGGTTGATCATCACGCATCTCGACCTGATCGCATACGACAACCCGAGCTACTTCCCGTCCTTCGAGCACTGGCAGCACCACCGCTTGGTCACGCGGGTCGCACTGGCCCGTGCCGACCGTGTGACGTTCCTCTCCCACGACGCTGCCAACGAGGCGCTCGAGGAGCAACTGGTGGAGCCGGCGCAAGCGGTGGTGGTTCACCCCGGCGTCAGCTACTCGTACTCGGCCGGCGGCGCTCGCGAACGACCGGCCGGCGTGCAGCAACTCGACGGTCAGCCATTCATGGTGTCGATTGGCACCGACCTACACC
>DATAJI010000118.1:0-6747 GCA_036262195.1 Solirubrobacteraceae bacterium | reverse complement strand
AACCCGATCCGCTCTTGCTGACGGTCACGGTCAGCTCGCGCCCGACGCGGAAGGGGTCCGGTACCGCCCCGCTGTAGCTCACCGGCACGCTCCGTCCGCCGCCGGCGCGGTCGGCAAGCCTGAAGTCGAGCACCCCGTTCGCCAGGTGGCGGACCGAACCCTCGACTACCGTTCCCGTCAGCTCGTAGCTGGCTCCGGGTCTGGCCCGTGCGAGCAGCTGCGTGGGTGTCAACGCCTCATCGGCGGCGGAAAAGCTCGTGTAGACGAGTCCGCCCGCGAGCATCACTGCGAGCGTGAGCGAGACGACGAGGCGCACCTGCCGCTTGCGGCCTGGATTCATCGCGGTCGGGAATTTACCGCACGGGCTGGGCCGCGGTTGCGGCGTCCCGGCCGTGGCCGTGGCGGCGGTCGTGCTGCGTCGAAGCTAGCCCGACCCACGCGCTCAGCGTCTCGGCCCCCCACTGGCCGTGGAAACGGACTCGCGCGAGGAGCCGCAGCTTTGGATGGCGCGCCTTGCCGTCGCCGAGATAGACGATCCAAGCGTAGTGGCGGTGGTAGAGCTCGTAATACGGTCCCAGCCGAGGCAGCGAGCCGTTGGCGAGTGGGCGGTCGCCGTGCTTGACTAGCCAGAAGCGAATCGCCGGCTCGATCGGCTGCGTCGCGAGATCGAGTGAGCCGAGCTCGTAGTCGATCGACTGCCCGCGCGGGAGCACGGCTACGAGCGCGCGGCCGATCGTCGTCGTCGGCGCGTACTCGCGAACGTGCGAGTCGGGGCGCTCGGTGCTGGCGACCGCCTGCCCGATGCCGGCGGTGCCAAGGACGCCAGCGAGCATGACGGTGATCGTCGCCGCCATCGCCAACCTGCCGGAAGGTTTTGGCGCCGATCGGTGCGCCATGACCAGCAGGCGCGGCCATGCCAAGCGCGCGAGCCACGCGAGCACGCACCAGGTCGACCACGCGACGACGAGCCAGACCCAGAGACCAAGCTGGGAGCCCCACCACATCGTGTAGCCAAGCGTGCCGGCCAGGAGCGGCGCCGTCGGCGTGTTCGCGGCGTCGGCCCCGAGACCGAGGCACATTCCGAGGCCGATCAGTGCCGCCGCGCACAGGTCGATCCGTCGTCGTATCGCGGCTGCGACAGCAATCAGCGCGAGTACCGCCAGCAGCGCCAGCGCCGACTCGGTCTGAGTGCTCGCGGGAGTGATGCGGACGCTGCGCTTACGCGCCCATTCGGACTTCGGCACGTAGAGGAACCACGGCTTGAAGCCGATCGCGCGGACGACTGCGTTCCAGCCGACGCGCGGGCCGAGGGTGCTGCCGCGGTCGTGGACCGTCGTGACGATCAGCGAAAGGTTGCCTGGACTGTGCTCGAGCTCGTCAATCAGCGGGGCGCTCCAGCAAATACCGAGGACGATCGTCGCGAGGACCGCCCAGCGCCAGACAACGCGCCGCGGCGGCGGCACACCGGTCCGGCGCGCATTCCACCACGCCACCAGACGCACGACGGTCAGCCCGGCCAGGCCGATGACGACGATCGCCGCCGTCGGACTGAGATACGTGAGATGCGTCTGCGTGACGAAGCTCGCCACGACGACGGCCGCGGGCAGCAGACGGTAGTCGCCGCAGGCAAGCGACCAGCAGAGGAAGATCAACAGCAGGAACGGGAACATCGCCGCGGAGGGGTTCCAGACGTCATGGAAGACCTCCGCCGCCAGCGACTGGCACATCAGCGCGATGCCGATCGATACCGCGAACATCAGCACCAGGCCGCCACGTCGCCTGGCCAGCATCACGCAGCCGACGATGCAGAGCGTGTTGACGACGCCCATCGCGATCGCGGCGCTGGCCGGCCCACCGAGCCGCACGGGAATCGCCAGCAGCCAGTAGAGCATCGGCCCGGGGCTGTGAACTATCTGCCCGGTCACGTTTCCGGCCTCGGAGTACTGGCCGATGAGCGGGCTGTGCGAGCTGAAGACGTCGAGCGCGCGAGTCAGGATGATCCCGTCGTCGCCGTCCGGCTCCCAGCCGGCCCGGACGGCGTGAACCGTCGAGACGATCACCGGGATCGCCGCAGCCACGCCGGCAGCAAGCGCCGGAGTCTGCCGCCCGGCGACCGCCAGGCTGGCGCGTGGCAATCGGCGCGCCCAGCGAGCGAGCGCTTGCGAGCGGAGGCGCCAGCGAGCGGGCACCGCGACGGCCGCAGGCGCGGCGAGAGCCTCGCTGGGCGCCACGGTTGACCGGATACCGGTCGCGGCTTCGTCCGGAAGCTCGGGCGTTCTACCCCTCAGGGCACTCATTGTCGGGCGCATGAAGATCGGCGCCGATGCCCGCAAACAGAGCTCTGTAGGACCCGACCACCACGGCTTCAACCCTACTCATACCGGCCCCAGCAGTCGCGGAGGCCGCCAGCGATAGGGCGACCGCTCTGATTGTCAGCGAGAGGCGGGGTCCACGCCTGCTGAGCAGGTAGCCCGATACCGAGTACGAAGGTGGTGCCTGCCATCGGCAGTGGGAACGACCACGCTCGTAGGCCCGAGAAGCCGCGGATGTCCTGCAGGTAGCGAACCGACGTCTGCTTCCGCCGGCTAGTTGTGGCTCAAGTGGTGCGGCGCCGGCGCAGGAACGGGTCGGACAGGGCCGGCGGGGCGTAGCCCTCGTCAAAGCGCGAGATGCTGAGGCCGGGCGGCACGATCTCATCGATTCGGTTGAGGACGTCGGTCGACAGCGTGACGTCGGCGGCGCCGAGTTGTGACTCGAGGTGCTCGAGCGTCCGTGGGCCGATGATCGGCGCCGTAACGGCCGGATGTTGCAGGACGAAGGCCAGCGCGATGTGCACGAGCGGGATCCCGGCTTCCTCAGCCAGCACCGCGAGCGCCTCAGCCGCGTCCAGCTTGCGCTGGTTCTCGGGCACCGAAAGGTCATAGCGAGCCGGGAGCCGCTGACCGCGGCTCGACGTCGGTGCGGCCTGCCCCTTGCGGTAGCGGCCGGTCAGCCAACCACCTGCCAGCGGGCTCCAGGGGATCACGCCGAGCTTGTACTGCTCGGCCACCGGCAGCAGATCGGCCTCGATGCCTCGGACCAAGATCGAGTAGGGCGGCTGCTCTGTCACGAACCGGCTGAGCCCGCGGCTCTCCGCGACCCATTGCGCCTGGACAACCTGGTGCGCGGGAAATGTCGAGGAGCCAAACGCGCGAATCTTGCCCTGCCGCTGGAGGTCGGTCAGCGCGGAAAGCGTCTCCTCGATGTCGGTATCCGGCTCCGGTCGGTGCACCTGGTAGAGGTCGATCCAGTCCGTGCCGAGTCGCCTCAGGCTGTTCTCGACCTCCTGGACGATCCAGCGCCGCGAATTGCCGCGCATGTTCGGATCGCCGTGTGGCGGGCCAAACGCGGGGGTATCGAGCGCGATCCCCATCTGGCCGTGGAATTTCGTCGCGAGGATGACATTGTCGCGACGGCCCTTGGCGAGTGCCTTACCGACGATGATCTCCGACTCGCCTTGGGAGTAAATGTCGGCCGTGTCGATGAAGTTGATCCCGGCATCGAGCGCGCGATGGATGATTGCGATCGAAGCATCGTGGTCCGGCTCGCCCCAGGCGCCGAACATCATCGCGCCCAGACAGAGCGGGCTTACTTGCATTCCCGTACGACCCAGAGTGCGGTAGTCCATCAGCTGATAATAGGACGCGCCCAGCTTCGCGAAATCCGGCAAGCTTCGATTGGGGCGTCAAACGCCGATCTCATTGCCCGGGTCGAGCATGCGCGCATCCGATCGCCTAGCGGTCTGGACCCGGCTTGGCGCATGACCGCCACGATCTCCGCAACGACGACCACCTGCTCGCCCAAGCACCAACATTTCCGACCGCCGTCAACGTGCTGGCTTTCGCCGTCAAGCCGTTGACGCCAGCGCCGCGCCCTGCTGCTCGTCGCGCAACGCGATCACGACGCTGGCTGTCGCTCGCCCGGTCGCTTTCTGTGCGGGAGCGAGTCGATCGCGACCGGTGCGGCGACGATCCTCAAACGCCGCTCGGCTCGGGCGTCCGGGTCACGGCTGTTGCGGGGGTGGCAGCGACCGAGCGCGCTGCTCTGTCCCAGCGGTCCCGTACGGGTAGTCAGCCGGCGCCGGGTCGCTGGCCGTGTCGAGCGCTGAGCGCTCGTCGGCGGTGAGGTGCAGGCCTGCCGCGCCGAGGTTCTCTTTGAGCTGCTCGAGCGTGCGCGCACCAAGGATCACCGAGCTGACGCCCGGACGGTCGACCAACCAGGCCAGTGCCACCTGCGCCATCGTGACCGCGCGGGTGGCGGCGATCGCCGCGACAGCGTCGATGACCGCCCATGTACGCTCGTTGCTCCGCCGGCCGTCGTAGGCTTCGACACCGCGATTCGGGTTCTCCCCTAGCCGGGTGGCACCCGAGGGGCGGGTTTCGCGCGCGTACTTGCCGGTCAGCCAGCCACCGCCGAGCGGGGACCACGGCAGCAGCCCCAGGCCGTTGGCCAAGCACGCCGGCACGATCTCCCACTCGATCTCGCGGACGAGCAGGTTGTACTGCGGCTGCAACGTGATCGGCCGCACCAGCGAGCGAAGCTCGGCCACGTCAACGATCTGCTGTAGCTGCCAGCCGGTGTAGTTCGACAAACCGACGTAGGCGATATCCCCGGCGCGGACCGCATCGTCGAGAAAACTCAGCGTCTCCTCGGGCGGCGTCAGCGGATCGTGCGCGTGGACCTGGTAGAGGTCGACCGCGTCAACGCCGAGTCGCCGCAACGACGCGTGCAGCGCCGCGCGCAGATGACGACGCGACAACCCGACATCGTTGGGAGCGGAACCGGTCCGAAAGCGGCCCTTCGTGGCAAGCACGACCCGGCTGCGGACCTCACCGCTTTGGCGCGCAAGCCACCGGCCGATGATCTCCTCGGAGACAGCGCCGCTGTACACATCGGCGGTGTCGATCAGGTTTCCCCCGGCCTCGAAGAACGCGTCAAGCTGGCTGTGCGATGTCGCCTCGTCGCTCTCAGTCCCGAACGTCATCGTGCCCAGCGCCAGCGTCGAAACGATGCAGCCACTACTCCCGAGCCTGCGATATTCCATTCCTGCCTCCGTCTGGTCGTGATCGCCCCGAGCCTACCCGCCAGCCTCCGCCAGCGCAGCGAGCAGACCTCTACTCAGCCGGTCATCCGAGCGTCAGATACGCGCACTTCAGCGGCATTGTTCTCGCCGAGTTGCGACAACACTACGACGACGAAACACCGAAAACCAATGATTTGCGGGTATCTTCTCGAAGCGGGATACGGGAATCGAAACTATCGCCAGGACTGGTGCGCTAGGAGGGTGCCCACCAAGAACCGGTTCAAGCCGAGCTTCGGGTCAGCCCCCCGTTGCTCGTCGGACGCAACGCCCTGAGACCGTGTGAGTGTCTGCGGTCAGCCCGTCTTGAGGTACTGGTGGAGGGCTTTGCGGATCACTGACGACGTGGTTTCGTGATCGACCTCGGCGCGTGTGATGAGCGCGGCACGTAGCTCGGGTTCGAGCCGAACGGATTCGACGGCCGCGGCGGATGCGCCGATCGGGGGGCGCCCGCCACGCCTGCGCAGCATCTCGTCGACGTCGTAGCCCGCTTCGGCCTCTGCGGCGAGCTCCTCGACTAGCTCATCGGTGATCGTCACGCCACTTGGGGTCGTACCGTAGGTCTTCTTTGCCATCGTCAGCCTCCTGCCAGCAGTCGTTCGTATTTCGCGCGCAGCCTCATCGCGTGAATCGCAAGTTCTGCTTCGCCTTCACGCGTGACGGTCACGATCTCGAGCAGGTCCGCATTGCGCGCGGGGCCGAGGTAGAGCGTTGTTTCGTCCTCTTGAGCTTCGATCACCATCGCGTTGGTCACTGCGTGTTCAATGTCCTCGTCGGCGATTCCGTGTCTCCGCGCCGCCGGATGAATCTCCACCAGGGAATTGTAATACGAAACCTGGCGGACGGCTAGACCGTCGAGACTTACCGGCCGACCGTGCTCCCGTCTCGCGCTGAGGAGGTACGTGCTGGCGAGCGATCCGGGCGGCTCCTTTCCCGAAATGCGACAGCGACGGGATGGCGCGCTGGAGGGGCCGCCGTGCGGGGCCAGATCAGCTGGTCTGCTCGGTCGTCTCACCGTCGTCGACGTGGAGTTCAGGGGCGAGCGGTTTGCGCCACGGCTGTGTGTTGGTGAGCCAAAGCGTCGCGGCTAGTAGCAGGACGGCGCAGAGCGTCCAGCCGAGTGCGGTCGTGCCGACGCCGACGTATTTGAGTCCGGAGGCGAAGATGACGAACGCGATCGCCGGTCGCACGTAGCGGTCGGGGACGCTCGAGGACAGCAGCGAGCCGATGAACACGGCGGGAACGCTGCCGATCACAAGCGACGCGGTGACGCCGAATTCGACGTGACCGAAGGCGAGCGCGCCGAGCGCGGCGGCGAGCGTCAGCGGTACAGCCTGCGTGAGATCGGTTCCGACGAGCTGGTTGGCGCCTATCGCGGGGTAAAGGAAGAGCAGCAGCACGATCATCAGCGATCCCGAGCCGACTGACGTCATCCCGACGATGACCCCACCGATCACGCCGACCGCAACGGTCGGGACTGGCCGGGCGGTCAGGCTGTGCACGACTCCCTGACGCGTGTTGCCGGTGCGGCGGTCCAGGGCGAAGCGCAGCGCCATCGCTCCCGCTCCGATCAGTAGCGCTGCGCCGAGTGCGATCTCGATGTTGTTCTGGGCGGCGTTGGCGTGCCC
>DATAJI010000117.1:0-1779 GCA_036262195.1 Solirubrobacteraceae bacterium | reverse complement strand
GGCATGCGGCGGTTCCGGGAGCAGGCACGGGTGACCCGGCACAACCCCAAGCGGTGAGCTACTTCCCCAGACAGGCCAGCACCGCGGCGCACGGAGAGCGGGTCGCGCACGCGGTCTTGAACTTCGCCGGCGGGTGGGGATCGGCGCCGGAGCATGTTGATGAGCGATCGGGCTTGAATTTAAGGGGGATCCCCGCGTCTATGGGTTTGCGACGACCACGGACGAAAGGACCCCCATGAAGAGTATTCCCCGGGAAAAGCGGCTCGCCAAGCCTGAGATGAAGAAAGCCCTCGCGAAGATCCAGCGGGCCGTGCGCGAAGTGCTTCCGGCCGCTGACTTCGCGGAGCAGGAGCAGGTGACGCTGATGCTGCTGGACGAAGCGGGGCGCGGCGTGCTCGAGAGGCGGCTCGCGGAGATCGCCGCCAGCTTCGACGACGAGGTGCTCGTCGACGGCGTCCCCTACAAGCGGCACGAGGAGGGGACCGAGACCTACTACAGCCTGTCGGGGCCACTCGTGGTTGCCCGCCACACGTTCCGGCAGATGGGCGTGCGCAACGGGCCGACCGTGGTGCCACTGGAACTCGTCGCCGGCATCGTCGAGGGCGCTACGCCTGCGCTCGGGTACAACGTTGCGCACGGCTACGCGGAGCACGACATGCGCCAGCATGGTGAGGCGCTCGTGGCGGCGCATCGCGCGCCGCCGCCGCGCGCGACACTGGAGCGGCTGGCGAAGCGGATCGCCGTGGCTGCGACCGAGCATGCGCCGCGCATCGAGGCCAAGCTGCGCCGAACAGAAAAGGTGCCGGAGGGAGCGCACGCCATCTCGGTCGGCCTCGATCGTACGTCGGCGCCCATGGCCGAATTGCGGCCCGAGGACGCGCCGCCCAAGCCCGAGCCCAAGCGGACCAAGCCGCGCGTTCGTTGCGCGCCGGCGCCGATCGACGTCAACTACCGCATGGCGTACGTCGGCACCGTGTCGATCGTCGACGCCGAAGGCCACGCGCTCGAGACGCGACGCTACGCCGCACCCGCGTGCGATGACCCCGCCACGCTCGCCAGCCAGATGAGGTCCGACGTTCGGGCTCTGCTCGGTCGATGCCCGACGCTGCACGTCGGCATCGTTCAGGATGGCGCCCCCGAGATGTGGTCGGTCCTGCGCGAAGGGCTCGCCCCGCTCGTGCAGCAGGGCGTGCTTGACGGCTGGCACGAGGGCATCGACCGCTGTCATCTGGTCGGACGGCTCAACACCGCGCTGGAGATCTGCGGCCTCAACGCCCAGCAACGCGCCGAGCAGCTCTCGACCTGGACGACCCTGTTCGACCACAAGGACTCCGCGATCGACAGCATCGAGCGAGACCTCCGGCGCCGGTATGCCGAGCTGGATGTCGACAAGCAGAAGCAGCTCTGGGAGCACCTCGTCTACCTCCGAAACAACAAGGACAGGATGCGCTACGTGACGCTTGCCGTACGCGGGCTCCCCATTGGTAGCGGCGCGACCGAGAGCGCAGCCAAGACGGTCATCGGCCAGCGTGCCACGAAGAGCGGCCAGCACTGGAGCGAGCCGGGCTTGGGCGGCGTGCTCTGCCTGCGCGCCATCCACCTCAGCAACCGCCTGCCAGCGTTCTGGACGCACCTGGCGCGCCGCTACAAGGCCGAGGTCAAGGCTGCATAAGATAGGCGAACATAGGAGATCGGCTCCGAGCGTGGTCCACACCGCGCTCGAGGCCAAGCCGGACTGCCAGCCTGCCCTCGACGCGATGGCACGGATGGGGATCGTCG
>DATAJI010000116.1:0-3303 GCA_036262195.1 Solirubrobacteraceae bacterium | reverse complement strand
CGCTCGAGGTCGCCGCGCTCTGCGGCGCCGGCCCCCGACTCGCGGCGGAGATTGATGTCGCCGCCGGGCACCTCGAGACGCTCGCGGCCGAATGGGGGCCGGACGCGGATGAGGACTCGCTCGCGAAGTCGCTTGCCCGTGCGCTGCATGGAACGGTGCCGCTGATCGCCGGCGCTGGGCTCACCTCCGCGCTCGCCTATCGCTGGAAGACGCAGATCAATGAGAACGCCAAGCTCCCAGCCTTCCACGGCGAGCTGCCGGAGCTCGACCACAACGAGATCGCCGGTTGGGATGGTGCAGCGGCGCTCGCGCCTTTCAGCGCGATCTTCCTCGACGACTGCGACAGTCATCCGCGCTTGCGCACGCGTATCGAGCTGACCCAGCAGCGGATCGCTCCGGTGGCCCGATTCACCTCGGTCGTGAGCACGCGCGGAGAGAGCGCGCTCGAACGCGTCTGCTCACTCGTGTTGCTCGGAGATCTGGTGTCCCTCTACCTCGCGGTGCTGGCCGGCGTCGATCCAACCCCGGTAGTGGCACTCGTGCAGCTCAAGCAGGCGCTCGCCGAGCGCGAGTAATGGCAGTGCAACAAGCGCCGCCCGTCTGCCCCTTGTGCGGAGGCGAGCTCCGCGCCGGCGTGGAACGCGCGCTCGATCGACTCGTGACCGGCGACGGACCTTTCACGATCAGCGAGTGCCTGGAGTGCCGCTACGGCGTTACCGCGCCCCAGCTCCGTGGCGCCGAGCTCGATCGGTACTACGGCGGGGAATACTTCGGCGGCTTCTACGACGACGGCTCGCTGCCGGCAAGCGGCGTCCTCGAGCGTGCACGCGGGAGGTTCCGGCGCATTGCCGCGCGGCGGCGCTTCCGCCATGCGCCGTACGCAGTGTCTGGCCTCGAGCCGGGGCGCGTGCTCGACGTCGGCTGCGGCAATGGGGATCTGCTCGCCCACTACGTCGCGCTTGGCTGGGAGGCCTACGGGATCGATACCGCGCCGCGCGCTGTCGCCGCCGCCCGGCGTCGGGGCCTGAGCGTCCATGAGGGCACGTTTGCCGATCGTCCGTGGGGAGTGGTGAGGTTCGACCTGATCGTTTTCTCGCACTCGCTGGAGCACATTCCAGAGCCGCTCGACGAGCTGCGCCTGGCCGTTGAGTCGCTGGCGCCGCGCGGTCGGCTGGCGATCGCACTGCCGAACTGGAGCTGTTGGCAGCGGTACCTGTTCGGGGCGCGCTGGTTTCACCTAGACCTCCCTAGGCATCTACAGCACTTCTCGCCACGCGCGTTGGTGGTCGCCGCCGACCTACTCGGCCTTGAGGTAGTTGAGGTCGGGACGAGCTCGACCATCATCTCGGGTGCGTACAGCATCCATTACGTACTTGCGGGCCGCTGGACACCCGGCTGGAAGCTCTGGCTGTCATACGCGCTTGGCGTCGCCGCGTTCCCACCGCTCGCGCTGGTCAATCGCCTGACGCAAGGCGATTGTTGCTACGCGCTACTGCAAGTGCCTTCGGGCGACCTCCAACGCCTCTAGGCTGTGAGCGCCGTGGCGGAGCCGGTCGACATCATCCTGCTCAGCTACAACCGGCTCGATTTCCTCGTCGCAATGGTTGAGACGCTCGAGGCGCGCACACTGTGGCCCTACCGATTGACGGTCGTCGACAACGCTTCCGGACCGCAGACGCGCCAGTGGCTACGCGAGAACGCAGGCCGTTTCCGGCAGATCGTCTGGAATGAGCGCAACGAGCACCTCGCCGCCCTCCGGCACGGGATCGCCGCGACCGACGGCGAGCTGTTCGTGGTTACGGACGCCGACCTCATTGTCGCGGAGCCGACCGCGGCAGGCTGCTGGCTCACCCGACTCGTTGCGCTCGCCACCCGCCACCCCGACTTCGGCCTGCTCGGCGTACGACTCGACAGCGTCAGCGAGGCCCGCAACGCGCATCTCGAGCACGCTCCGCTGATCGATGGCGAGGTGCTCGAGGCAGACCCCGGCGTCTGGCTGAACCTGATCCGGCGGGCGGCGCTGCGAATCCCCTACCTCGGCGATGGGATCACCTGCCACGCGCTGCGGCGCTCTGGCTACCGCGTCGGCGTCGCGGCAGAGATCTACGCGACCCACCTCGGCGACGAGGACCCGCAACGCCACCCCGATTATCTGGCGCGCAAGCAGGCCGCGAGCGGATGGCGCACGACCTACCCCGAATATCCGGAGCTGCGTAGCGCGCTGCGTCCACCGACTCTGACCGAGCTCGCCCAGGCGGCCCCGGTGCTCGCGGCGCTCGAGCGTCACGGTATTGCCGCCACCGACGTGATCGAGCTCTGCGCGCCGCACGCGGTCCTCGCCGCGGTTGAGCCCGAGATCGAAGCCTACTCGCGCGAGGAGGCAACGCTGGGCGTGCGCGCGGTCGCGGTCCTCGATCCACCGTCGAGCGCTGCTCAGACCGTGGCGCGAGCTTTCGCCGTGGCTGGTGAGTGGGTGATCGTGCTCGCTTCCGTGGTTCTACCGGAGGCGCCGCCGGGGTGGTCGCTCGTCGATGAGCAGCCCGGGACGAACGGCGCCCTTGCGCGGCTCGCCGCGCTTGCAAGCCGCCCGCGCTGGCGGAACGACTTGCTCTACTCGACGACCGAGCATCGCGACGGCTGGCTTGCGGTGTTCCGCGCCGGCTGCTTCGGCGACGAGGTGCCGCTGCGCGTGTACGTGTTTCGCCGCGCCGCAGGGCCGCCTGCAGATAGTCGCGCGGCGGTGACGCCGACCTCCGCGTCGCCAGATGGTGTCGCCGGCACAACCCGTCCCGCGCCGGCGGTGGCGGACGCGCGGGCGATCAAGCTCCGCCGCCATCGTCTCGGCACGGTTGCAACCAAGCTGCGACGCTTGATCCGGGCCGAATGGCTGCTGTTCCGCGCCCGCGGTCGCTAACGTTGAGCGGCGGATTGCCATGAATCGATACCTCGCAATCGTCCCGGCGCATAACGAGGTCGGTGCCATCGCTGCGACGATCCGCGAGATAAACGCGGCCGCTCCGGAGTTCGATGTGCTGGTCATCGACGATGGTTCGACCGACGCCACGGCCGCTGTTGCGCAGGCGGCCGGCGCCCGCGTCGTGAGCCTGCCGTTCAACGTCGGCATCGGCGCCGCGGTCCAGTGCGGCTATCTCTACGCTCGGGCGCGCGGCCACGAGGTCGCGGTGCAGGTCGACGGCGACGGTCAGCATGATCCGCGCGACATTCCCCGTCTGCTTGCGGCGCTGAACGCCGAGGACGACACGCACCTGGTGACCGGCTCCCGCTTCCTTCCCGCCGCGGGCG
>DATAJI010000115.1:0-1979 GCA_036262195.1 Solirubrobacteraceae bacterium | reverse complement strand
ACGACGAGCTCTGCCGAGACAAGATGCTGACGCGGCGGCGTCTCCTTGTCCTTGAGCTTGTCAATCAGCATCTCGGCCGCTAGGCGACCAGCTTCGAAAGCCGGCCAGTCGACGCCCGTGAGTGCGGGCGTCAGTACCTCGGCGAACTGGGCCGCGATCACCGAGACGACGGAGAACTCGTCCGGGACGCGAAGGTCAGCCGCGCGGAGGGCGCTGAGCAGGCCGGTGAACTGCCAGCCGGTCGTGATAGCAGCCGTGCACTCGGGCTCCGAGGCCAGCAGCCGGGACGCGATCGCGAACGCCTCGCGCCGAGTGTGTGAGGACGGGACGTGGAGGCCGCGGATGCCGAGGTCGACCGCTCGGCTTTCGAAAACGTCGCGGGCGATCAGCGCTGCCGTGTAGCCGGCCGCGAGCAGCTCGGGTGCGAAATTGAAGAGCGCGACGCAGGTGTGTCCGAGTCGCGCAACGTGTGCGAGGCTCGTCTCTATGGCGCCGCTGAAATCCATGTCGACAAAGCTGATGCCGGTCAGGTCGCCTGTTCTGCCGATCAGCGAGAACGGATAGCCGGCCGCCTTCAGCCGTTCGATCCGAGGATCCTCGCGCAGCGTCTCCATCAAGATGACGCCGTCCGCGCGACCTTGCGCGACGAGCCGCGTGACCGCCTCCGGATCGGCTACCGCGGTAGAGAGGAGCAGCGCGTAATCGCGCACGCTCGTCGCCTGCGTCGCTCCGGCCACGAACGTTTGCTGGATCGGCACAAGCTGCCATTGCGGCGAGGGTAGGTAGAGCGCGATCGTGTGCGAGGCACCGCTCGCGAGGGCCCGGGCGGGTCCGTGCGGCCGATAGTCGAGCTCCTCGATCGCATCGAGGACGCGCTTGCGCATCGGCTGTGAGACAGAGCGCTTGCCGCTCAGAACGTACGAGACGGTGCTCAGCGCAACGCCCGCACGTTCGGCGATCTGTGCCATGGTCACCGGTCTGATGTCGGCCATTTCGTGGGATTCTCGCACCGCTTCCGCCTGGCCGCACTGTGGACGTACGTCGAAGCGCTTCGCTGTATCTCAATGCCCGAGAGGCCCAGCGCTGAGCGGCCTGGCTTTCGCTGTTGCGTTCCTCCGCGGCTGGCCAGGGCGCCTCCTGACACTTCGTCGAAGCTTGCGGCGTCGAAGCGCTTCGATGTAGACAGCACCGATTGTGGATGGTAGTGTCGAAGCGCTTCGACAGGACGTCGAGGCGACGACTCTGAGGAGGGGCGTGGCATCCGTTCAGACAATCAGCTCGAGCGTCGTGCCGGCAGATTCCGCTCGCGTGCGACTCCGCCCGATCGACGGCCGCGGCGTTATCATCCGGGACGGGCTGCTCGCTGACCGCCAACGCGTTAACCGGGGGGTCACGCTTCTTCGCGGCGCCGAGGAACTCGAGCGCGCCGGGACCCTCGACAATTTGCGGATCGCGGCGGGACTGACGTCGGGCGAGCGGCGCGGCATGGTCTTCAGCGACTCAGACGTCTACAAGTGGCTCGAGGCGCTCGCTTGGGAGATGGGACGCGAGCCGTCCCCCGAGCTCGAGGCTCTGGCGCGCGAGGCGATCGACCTCGTCGCTGCCGCACAAGAGCCTGACGGCTACCTGAACAGTTGGTGCCAGGTCGTCGATCCGGCCTGGCGCTGGACCGACTTGAAGATGGGCCATGAGCTCTACTGCGCGGGCCATCTGATTCAGGCTGGGGTCGCGTTCGCGCGAACGATGGGCGACACGTCGCTCCTCACAGTCGGGCGTCGCTTCGCCGATCTGATCGACGAGTCATTTGGCAGCGACGCCCGGGCGGGCACAGACGGGCATCCGGAGATCGAGGTTGCGCTCGTCGAGCTTTACCGGCAGACGGCAGACAGTCGATATCTGAACCTCGCGGACACGCTCACGGCCCGGCGAGGGTCCGGAGCGTTCGCGGGCGGTGCCTTCGATCTCAGCTACTACCAAGA
>DATAJI010000114.1:0-2246 GCA_036262195.1 Solirubrobacteraceae bacterium | reverse complement strand
ACCCAAGTGTTCAGTGGTCAGCCCTTTCGGCTCGGCGCGAGTAGGCCGGCTCGCTTCTGCTGCTTGAGGCGGTAGCTTTCGCCGGTGACGACGAGCGTGTGACTGTGGTGAAGCAGTCGGTCGAGCACCGCAGCGGCGATCATGTCGTCTCCGAACACGCGGCCCCACTCGGTGACTGGCTGGTTCGTCGTCAGCAAGATGCTGCCGCGCTCGTAGCGCCGCGTGACGAGCTGGAAGAAGACGTGGGCGCTGGCCCGCTCCAGCGGCAGATACCCGAGCTCGTCGATGATGAGCAGCTTCGGCTTGGCGTAGAAGGCCAACTGCTCGGCGAGTCGATTCTCCGCGTGGGCCTTCGCCAGCGACGCGATGAGCGCCGTCGCCGTGACGAAGAGCGCGGTGTGTCCGGTCTCGATTGCCGCGCGGCCGAGCGCGATCGCCAGATGCGTCTTGCCGACGCCAGGCGCTCCGAAGAGCAGGACGTTCTCCGCCGTGGCGATGAAGCGTCCCGTCGCCAGCTCGCGCACGAGCTTGGCGTCGATCGACGGCTGAAACTTGAAGTCGAAGTCGTCGAGCGTCTTGGCAACGGGAAAGTGGGCGATCTGGATGCCCATCGCGACGCGCTTCTTCTGCTTGGCGTCGAGCTCTTCGCCGAGCAGCGAGTCGAGGAACCCGAGGTAGCTCGGCTCCTTGCGCGCAGCGTCGGAGAGGATGGCATCGAGCCGAGTCGCGACCGAGCCCAGTCGCAATCGCACCAGATGCTCCTCGACGCGCGCGCGCACGAGGTCACTCATCGTGCACCTCTGACGTGCGCCGCGTAGTCCGCGAGCGACCGACCATACGGCGCGAGCACCGTCGACGTGACGAGCGTCGAGGTCGTGACGCGATGCAGCCCTTCGAAGTGCGCGGGGTCGACGACGCGCTGGTGCGGCTCTCTGCAGCGCGAATGCCGCGCGACGCGCTCGCTGACGTCGAAGATCACGACCTCGTCGTCTCCCACGAGCACCTGCACCGTGCGACCGACGAGGCGATGCGGGACGCTGTAGCGCACGGTGTCGACGTCGACGAAGCAGTCGCTCGCGACCTTGCGCTGCTCGCGTCGCTGTCGGACGGGAATTGGCCGCGCCGGCAGCGGCTTGAGAGCCGACGCCTCGGCGCGCTCGAAGCGGACACGAGGCGCCTCGTGCGTGGTGCCGTGATCGCGCTCGTCGGCCATCTGCATCCACCACGCGAGGTGCGCTTCGAGCGCAGCCCACGAGGCGAATTGTCGGCCGGCGAGCGCATTGTGCTTCGCATAGCCGACACCGCGCTCCGTCTTGCCTTTGGTCCGCGCGCGATAGGGCCGGCACGCACGCACCGCGACGCCCCAGTCCTTGCAGAACGCCTCGAACGCGGGATTCACCCGCACCACGTCGTCGACGCGGTCGACGATGAGCGCCTTGGCGTTGTCGACGAGCACGGTTTGCGTCACGCCGCCGAAGTGCTGGAACGCGGCGGCCAGGCCCTCGCGCCAGTCGTCGTGGCGCTGGCTGCGAAAGGCGCGCACGTAGCAGCGCCGCGAATAGCCGAGCACGGCGACGAAGAGCAGCACGCGCGTGCGCTGGCCGGCGATCATCACGTGCTTCTCGCCGAAGTCGATCTGAAGCTGATGTCCGGGCTCGGTCTCGAAGCGCACCGTCGCTGCTTCGGCCGCGCGCTTGGTCTGCCGATGCGGCTGCAGTACCCGCTGCACGACGCGGATATCCACGTCGATGCCCGCCTCGGCCAGAAGCTGCGTCACGACGACGGCATTGCCCTCGGCCGTCGTGTCGAACAGCTCACGCGCCCTCGCTCGCTGCTCGTCGTCGAGCGCCCGGCGTGTCGGCCTGCGCTGAGCCTCCGCCTCCGCGCCACCACGCCGATACCGCTTCACGGTCATGAGCGCCACGCCGAGCTCGCGGGCAATGCGCTTACTGCCCCATCCCATCGCCTCAAGCGCCCGGATCCGCCGCACCAACTCTGGCTCGATCATCGCTGCTTGCGTGCCCGTCGCGGCGCCAACCTGCAACTGCTCTGACTCCATCGGTCCCCTCCGATCCGGCTCCCGGCCGGTGCGGGGGTGGGATCAGTTTTAGGATCGTTTGGGGATCAGTTTAAGGATCGCCTGACAATGCCGAAACGAACGAGCGGTCGGGCGGCGCCGGAATGCGTGGTCGGATTGGCTGGGAATACGCAGTTGAACTAACCATGTCCTTTGGGTCGACCGGAAC
>DATAJI010000113.1:0-4229 GCA_036262195.1 Solirubrobacteraceae bacterium | reverse complement strand
GCGTCCAGGGTCCCGGCTCGAAGCTGCTGCCGGCGCGCCAGCGCAGGAAGACCGGGATCGTGTACGCGATGTAGAGCCCGATCACCGAAATCGAGGTTACGGCGAGGAACGCGACCGGCGTGCCGGCGCTGTTAGGGAAGTACGCCGGAATCGTGATGACGAAAGCGAAGACGGTGACGAACAGCACCGCCCACGTCGGCGTCCTGTTCGCGCCGAGGCGCCGCCAGAGGTTGTGACCGGGGACGGCGCCGTCGCGCGAGAATGCGAAGGTCATCCGCGACCCGCTGGTCAGGCAGGCGATGCCGCAGAACAGCTGGCCGACGGTCGAGATAATGAGCACGATCTTGACGGCCAGGGCGCTGAGCGAGCTGGTGAGGATCGGGAAGACATTCGCGGAGCCGACCTCTGCTTTTGCGCCGGCCTTGTTGACGGCGAATGTGAACGCGAGCAGCAGAACGTAGCCGACGACGGCCGAGTAGAAGACCGAGCGCCAGACGCCCGTCGCCGCCGACTGGGAGGCCCCGTGTGTCTCCTCCGACACGTGCGCCGACGCGTCGTAGCCGGTGATCGTGTACATCGTCAAAAGGAACCCGATCGGGAGTACGTAGAACCAATACGGGAGGTTGGTGAAGCCTGAGTTGTTGGACCGGGTCCCGAAGACGTAGGAGAAGCTCGCGTGATGGCTCGGGACGGCGATCAGGATCACGACGATCACGGCAACTCCGATGACGTTCCACCATACGGCGACTCCGTTGAAGAGCGTCAGCAGATGGTTCCAAAACACGTTTACCAGCAGTCCGATGACGAGCAGGATGACGAACAGCGCCATTACCACGTGCGCGTTGTACTTCAAATTCGTTGACGTGAAGTTGAAGATGAAGTTCACGCTGAAGATGCTGCCCAGGTACTGGATGAATTGGGCGCACGCATAGTCGACCGAGGCGGTCACGGCGACGAGCCCGATCAGGTTGAACCAACCGGTGAACCAGCCCCAGCCCGGACCGCCTAGCTTCGAGGCCCAGTAATAGATCCCGCCTGCCGTGGGCATCGCCGACGCGAGTTCGGACATCGAGAAGGCGACCGTCAGGATCAGCACGGCGATCACTGGCCAGCCGATCGAGATGGCGATCGGACCTCCGTAGTTAAAGGCCTGCCCGTAGGTTGTGAAGCAGCCGGCGAGGACGCAGATGATCGCAAACGAGATCGAGAAGTTCGAGAAGGCGCTCCAGCCGCGCCGCAATTCCTGCTTGTAGCCGAGTTCGGCGAGCCGCTTCTCGTCGTGGCCAAGGGTCATATCTGCCATGTGCCGCCCCCTAGAGGTGTGAAGGTCCGTCCTTAGCCGCGTGACTGTATGCGCGCCGCACGCCCACGTCAAGTCCCCGGCTCAACCCGACGGCAGCAGCCCCGCGAGGACGTGCTCGGTCGCTCGAACCTGCTCGGCCATGATTCGCGCCGCCCGCGGCCCGTCGCGTGCAGTGAGTGCTTCGACGAGGCGACGGTGTTGACGATTTGCCGAGCGCAGCACCTCGGGCGGGTGCATGATCAACGAGATCAGCCCCGTCATCTCACCCTGAGTCGAGGTCATCGCCGCGACCAGCCGTTGACTGCCGGTGCTCTCTGCGAGCCCAACGTGGAACAAGACGTCACTCTGGCGGTAGGCGGGGAAGTCCGCTAGCTGGCGTTCCATCAGATCAACGAGCGCCGCCAGTCCGTCGAGCGCCGTGTCCCCGGCGCGCTCGGCGGCCAGCGCCACGATCCCCACCTCAACGGCGAGGCGGCAATCGCTCACCTCACGCCAATTGGAGACCAGCTCGGCGGACGGGGGCTCGGTCGGCGGCTGGGGGTCGGCGACGAACGTACCGCCGCCGCGTCCCCGGCTGGCGTGCAGCAGCCCCCCTTGGGACAGAGCCGTCAGCGCTTGGCGTAGCGTCGAGCGCGCGATGCCGAGCTTCATGCACAGCTCGCGCTCGGCGGGCAGCCGGGTTCCGGGGAGGAGCAGCCCGAGACGTATCGCCGTACCGAGTCGCTCGACGGTCTCCTCGAACGCAGTCTGCGAGCGGACCGGCGAGAAGACGACATCTTCCGTGACGGGCGCCGTGAAGACGATGTCCGGAGCCGATGAGGTCACAGTCGCTCGAAGCCGCGCACGCGCTCCCAGTCGGTGACTGCTCCTCCGAAGCTCTCGATCTCGACGTCGGCGGCGTTGAGGTAGTGCGCGACGACATCCTCACCAAACGCGCTCTCCGCGATCTGCGAGCCGGCGAAGAGCTCACGAGCATCGCGAAGCGAAGTCGGTACGCGTGGTAGGTCAGCGGCGCTGTAGGCGTCCCCTTCAAACACGGGTCCGAGCTCGAGACCGGCTTCGACGCCGTGCAGGCCGGCCGCGACAATCGCCGCCAACGCGAGGTAGGGGTTCAGATCGGCGCCGCCAACACGGTTCTCGAAGCGCAGGCCGGCGCCTTCACCGACGACGCGTAGCGAGCAGGTTCGGTTGTCGAGGCCCCAAGCGATAGCGGTCGGAGCGAACGTGCCGGCGCCGTAGCGCTTGTATGAGTTGATGTTCGGCGCGAACAGCAGGCTCAACTCACGCAGCGCAGCGAGCTGGCCGGCAAGGAAGGCGTCGAAGACCGCAGCGTCGCGAGCGAAGAGCGGCCCGTCCTCATCGGCGAGCGAGAAATGGATGTGACACGAGTTTCCCTCACGCTCGTTGAACTTCGCCATGAAGGTGATCGCCATGCCTTCGTCCGCAGCGATCTCCTTGGCGCCGTTCTTGTAGATCACGTGCTCGTCAGCGGTCCGCAGGGCGTCCGCATAATGGAAGTTGATCTCGTGCTGGCCGAGGTTGCACTCCCCTTTCGAGTCTTCGACGAGCATTCCGGCGGCTGCCATCGAGTTGCGTATCCGACGGATCAGCGGCTCAATCCGCGCGGTCCCGAGCAGCGAGTAGTCGACGTTGTAGAGGTTCGCCGGGTCGAGGTCGCGGTAGCCCTTGTGCCAGGCGCTCTCGTAGCTGTCGCGGAAGACGATGAACTCGAGCTCGGTCCCGGCAAACGCCTTCCAGCCGCGTTCGTGCAGGCGGGCGAGCTGGCGGCGCAGGATCTGCCTCGGCGACGCGTGGACCTCGCCGCCGTCAAGCCAGGCGAGGTCCGCAATACACACAGCCGTGCCCTCCTGCCAGGGAACTGGCCGCAGCGTGTCGAGGTCGGGTTGCATCAGAAAGTCGCCGTATCCTCGCTCCCACGACGCCATCTCGAACCCGCTCACCGGCGTCATCTCGACGTCTACTGCAAGCAGGTAGTTGCACCCTTCCGCGCCGTGAGCAGCAACCTCTTCGACGAAGTGGCGAGCGGTCAGACGCTTGCCCATCAAGCGTCCCTGCATGTCGGTGATCGCCAGCAGAACGGTGTCGATCTTGCCGTTCGCAACGCCGTCGCGGAGCTCGTCGAGGTTCATCGCAGCAGAAGGTATAGGGCGCGGGCCTTTTTGTGTAGCGATATGTATCGTCCGCATCGATGGGGACGGCCGGCGCGACCGACGATGCAAATGACGTCGCCGCGAGCCTCCGCGTCCTCGAGCCGCTCCTGGGGGTCGCTGCAGGTGCCCCGGTCCCGCTGCACGGCGGCATTACGAACCGCAATTACGTGGTGCGACTCGGCGATCGCGACTACGTGGTCCGCCTTCCTGGCGGCGACCGAGCGTTGCTCGGAATCAGCGGCGACGGCGAGCGTCTCGCTAGCGAGTCGGCAGCAGCGCTCGGGATCGCTCCGGGAGTCGCCGTCGAACTCGCTTCGTGCCTCGTGACGGAGTTCGTCGATGCGCGCCAGCTGCCCCAGGCCGAGCTTCGCCGCTCACCAGAGCCGGTCGCGCGTGCGCTGCGGTCCTTCCACGAGCAGGGACCGGCCCTTCCGACCCGCTTCGATGTCCCTCGCCTGCTCGACAGCTACGCCGCGATTGTCAACGACCGCGGCGGGACACTGCCGGCGCAATACCCGCTCGCCTGCAAAGCGCTGATGAGGATCGATGCGGCGCTGCCGGCGATGGTCCGGGTTCCCTGCCACAACGATCTGCTGATCGGCAACCTGCTGCAGAGCGTCGACGGTCGCGTGATGATCGTTGACTGGGAGTACGCGGGAATGGGCGACCGCTACTTTGACCTCGGCAACCTGTCGGTCAACAACGACTTCGAACCCGATGATGATGAGCGCTTGCTGGCGGCATACCTTGGCCTG
>DATAJI010000112.1:0-3179 GCA_036262195.1 Solirubrobacteraceae bacterium | reverse complement strand
CGTCTACGCGATCTCGTTCGTGCTGCTGCGAGCGCTGTCGCGCTACCGCGAGTACGCGGCGGATCGCGGATCGGCGATCCTGACCGGCCGGCCGAGCGCGCTGGCCTCGGCGCTGATCAAGATCAGCGGCACGATCGAGCGGATTCCCAGCAACGACCTGCGCAGCGCTGAGGGCATGAGCGCATTCTTCATCGTCCCGGCGCGCGCGAAGACCTCACTGATGAACATCTTCGCCGATCACCCGCCGCTCGAGAAGCGGCTTGCGGCGCTCCAGCGGCTCGAGGCGCAGCTGCAGGGCAGCGCCGAGTGACGTCGTCTGACCCGCAGCACCCAGCCGGGCGGACCGGCTGCTGATGGGCATCTTCGACGCACTCGTCGGTCGGCGCTCGGTCAAGGGCCCGGCGTCGCGCGAGCGCCTGTTCGCGATGTCTACGGCCTACGTCACGCTCGAGACCGAGCAGAGCATCACGACGTCGGGCGTGGCCGGAATCGTCTTCCAGCCGCTCGCGACGAGCGACTTCACAGCGATGGTCAACGACATGGAAGAGATCGTCAAGGCGACGGCGGGCGAGCTCGGAGCGACGGTCGAAACGCGCGACGACGACTACGGCTTCCGCTGGCTGATCGTGCACGACCAGAGCTCGGTCGAGGATCTTGTCGTCGCGATCAATGGCGTCTCGACGACGATCGAGGACGGTGGCTACGGTGAGCGGTTGCTCTGCGCGGTATTCGCGTTCAAGGACTCCACCGGCGCGCAGATCGACTTCATTTACAACTACAAGCGCGGCAGCTGGTACCCGTTCGTCCCGGCCGGCGGCGCGCAGCAACGCTCGACCGAGCGCGAGCTGCAGCTCAAGGCCCAGATCGGGGGCGAGCTGCCGATCGAACCGGAGCTCGAGCGCTGGTTCCCGCTCTGGGGCATCCCGTTCTAGGGCCACTGGAGACGAAGCGCCTGCGCCTGCGGCGCTGGCGCACCGACGACAGCGACGCGTTTGCGGCACTCAACGCCGACCCGCGTGTGATGAGCTACTTCCCGGCGTTGCTCTCACGCGCTGAGAGCGACTTCGTGCTGGCGCGGATCGAGGCCGGCTTCGAGCAAGACGGCTTCGGCATCTGGGCGCTCGAGACGCTCGCCGACGAGACCTTCCTCGGTCTCACCGGCCTCTCCACGGTCCCCTTCGCCGCGGCGTTCACGCCCGCGGTCGAGGTCGGCTGGCGACTGCTTCCCTCGGCTTGGGGCCACGGCTACGCGACCGAGGCCGCCACCGCATCGCTCGACTACGGCTTCAGCCAACGCGGCCTAACCGAGATCGTCTCGTTTGCCTCGAAGGCCAACGAGCGCTCCGTCGCCGTCATGAAACGCCTCGATATGCGCCGCGACCGGAGCGAGGACTTCGAGCATCCACTCCTCGACGCGGGCCACCCGCTGGCCCCCCATGTCCTCTACCGCATGACCGCCAGTCAGTGGCAGTCGAGCCGCAAAGTGGACGCCGGAACCTAGAGTCGGCGAGGATACTCGCGCGAGCGTCGAGCAATAGCAACGATCAGAAAGCGATGACAACCATGGACAAGGGGAAGAGCGGCTCAAGGGAAGAAGAGGGCGGAGACTCTCCATCCCAGCTGATCGACGCGAGGATCAAGGAGCTGGGTGATTGGCGGGGCGAGACACTGGCTCGCATCCGAGTTCTGATCAAGCAGGCCGTCCCCGACGTGGTCGAGGAGTGGAAGTGGAGAGGGGTTCCGGTCTGGTACCACGCCGGGATGATCTGTACCGGCGAGACCTACAAGAGCGTCGTCAAGGTGACGTTCGCCAAGGGCGCCTCGTTGGCGGACCCTTCAGGCCTCTTCAACTCCAGCCTCGAAGGCAACACCAGGCGTGCGATCGACTTCCATCAGGGCGAGAAGATCGACGCGGAGGCGTTGCAGGCGCTGATTCGCGCCGCCGTCGCATTGAACACGTCCTCAGCCGGACCACGGTCGGCGGTCAGTCCGGGATGAGTCCTTCGCCCGTGAACTCCGCCCGCGCCTCCTCCAGAGAAATGTCGGGCGGCGGAAGCATGATGTCCGAGCCCTCGAGCTCGTCTTCGCCGAGCAACTCCCCGTGGTCGCGCACGTAGTCGAGGAGCTCAGCAAACGTCGTCGCGAACGCCGCCCCGTCACCCGCCTCGACCGCGTGCCGGCAGGTCTCATCGAGCTGGTCGACCCGCTCGCGCTCGCTATCGGCGACGCGGTACTGGCCCTCGCTGAAGATCCGGACGATCACTTCTTCGCCGCATCGCTGTCAGCGTCGCCGTCCGCCGGCGCCGGCTCCGGCTCCGGGGCATCGAGCGCCGCCGGGGTCGACGATCCGCTTCCGAGCTCGGCCTTCATCTTCGCCAGCTCGTCATCGACCGCGCCACCGGTGCTGATCTGATCGAGCTGGCGATCGATGTCGTCCTTGCCCGGCCCCAGCGTTGTCAGGTCCTCGAACGTGCCCGCGTCCTCGAGCTCGCCCATCGCCCCCGCCCGCGCCTTCATGTCCTCGGTCTTGTCGAGCGCGCGTTGCATCGCCATCCCGACATCGGCCATCTGCTCGCCGACACCGGTCGCAGCCTCGGAGATCCGCACCTGCGCCTCGGCCGCCGAGTACTGCGCCTTGATGACTTCCTTCTTCGTGCGGAAGGCCTCGAGCTTTGCCCGCATCGCCGCCTCGGAGTCGATCAGCTTCTGCTGCTGGGTCTCGAGGTCGGCGATCTGCTGGTCGAGCCCCTGGAGCTCGTTCTGGACGTTCTGCTTGCGCTCCAGCGCAACCCGCGCGAGATCCTCACGATTCGCCGACAGCGCCTGACGGGCCTGCGTGTCGAGCTTGACGATCTGCTGCTGCATCTGCGTCTCCTGCATCTGCAGCCGCTTCTTCGACGTGACGATGTCGGCGATGCCCTTCTTGACGTTCTGCAGCAGCTCGAGCTGCTTGGTGTAGCTGTAGTCGAGCGTCTCGCCCGGATCCTCGGCGCGATCGAGCACCTTCGAGACCTTGGCCTTGACAATCGTCGACATGCGGCCTGAGATGCCAGGCATTCGATCCTCCTTCGCGGGTTCATGCGAAGCGTAGCCGACGACTCGAAGTAGGTGGCGCGCCTCGGCGCATGCGCCGAGGCGAGGATCGGTGCATGCACCGATCCCCGGGTGGGTGCATGCAC
>DATAJI010000111.1:0-4236 GCA_036262195.1 Solirubrobacteraceae bacterium | reverse complement strand
GTCCTGATAGGTGGGCAGGGTCCCCTTGGCCCACCCGCGGACGTCGTTGAGCATCACCGCCAGATCCGCATAGGGCTCGCCGAAGAGCTCGCTGATTTCGCGCTTCATCCGCTTGGCGAGCGCGGGCGAGGCACCGGCGGTGGAGATGGCCACGGCGAGGGGACCGGTGCGCACGATCGCCGGCAGGATGAAGTTGCACAGCGGCGGCACGTCGACGACGTTGACCAGCATCGCGCGGCGCTCGGCGTCGTCGTAGACGGCGATGTTGACCTCGCGCTCGCCGGTTGCGGCGACCACCAGGAATGCGCCTTCGAGATCAGCCGGCTCGTATTCGCGCGCGAGCCATTCGATCGAGTCTTCGCTAGCCAGCGCTTGGAGCGCCGGATGCGCCTGCGGCGCGACCAGCGTCACGCGGGCATCGCAGGTGAGCAGTCCCTCGACCTTCTCGAGCGCGACGACGCCGCCGCCGACGACGAGGCAGCGCCGGCCGGAGACGCGCAGGCAGGCGATGTAGAACGGCACCTCGAGCATGTCGCGCACGCACGACTGGTCGCAGATCCCGAGGCGCAGCTGGCACACGCATTCCTTGCCGGCGTAGGCTTGGGCGGGCATCGCCAAAGCGTAGCTGCCGGCCGATCGCCTGCGTCAGGGGCTGGGTTGGTCTCTCCCGCGGGCCCTGCGGAGCGCGGCGAGCGCCTCCGCGAGCTTCGCCTCCGCCTCGTCGGGCTGATAGAAGCGGCGGCGCTCGAGCCCGGCCGGCATCAGCTCCTGCGGGCTCAGGTGCCCGGGATGGCTGTGCGGGTAGTCGTACGCCTCGCCGGCACCGGGCCGCAGCCAGGACGGCGGGCGGAGCGCTCCGTGCGCCGCGATCTCGGAGCGCGCGGCCGCGAGTGCGCTGCCGGCGGCGTTCGACTTCGGCGCCAGCGCGAGGTAGATCGCCGCCTGTGCCAGCGCATAGGTGCATTCCGGGAGGCCGACGAGCTCGACGGTCTGCGCCGCCGCCACGGCGAGCGCTAGCGCTTGCGGGTCCGCGTTGCCGATGTCCTCGGACGCGAAGATCACCATCCGCCGCGCGATGAAGCGCGGGTCCTCGCCGCCCTCGAGCATCGTCGCGAGGTAGTAGAGCGAGGCGTCGACGTCGCTGCCTCGGGTCGCTTTGATCCAGGCCGAGATCGTCTCGTAATGGCGGTCCGCCGCCGCGTCGTAGCGCACCAGCGCCGTCTCGAGAGCCGCGCCGGCGGCCTCGCGGTCGATCCGCTGCGTCCCGGTGGCGGCAAGCTCGAGCGCGCCGAGCGCGACCCGCGCGTCGCCGCTTGAGCGTGTCGCGATCAGCTCCGCCGCGTCGCCATCGAGCGTGACCTCGCCCAGCTCGCCCCGCTCGAGGGCGCGCTCGAGCAGCTCGCGGATGTCCTCCGCGGCGAGCGGCTCGATCGCGTAGACGCGCAGGCGCGAAAGCAACGCCGTGCTCACTTCGTGCCGCGGATTCTCGGTGCTCGCACCGATCAGCACGACGAGGCCCTCCTCGACCGCGCGCAGCAGGGCGTCCTGCTGGGGCCGGTTGAAGCGATGGATCTCGTCGAGGAAGAACACCGTCCCGTCGTCGCGGTGGCGCGCCCGCTCGATCACGCCGCGCACCTCAGCGAGTCCCGCCTCGACCGCGCTGTGCTCCTCGAAGGCCGCGCCGGCGCTCTCGGCGACGATCCGCGCGAGCGTCGTCTTCCCCGACCCGGGCGGACCGTAGAGGATCATCGAGTGCGGCTGCCCGGACTCGATCGCGCGGCGCAGCGGCGCGCGGGGCGCAAGCAGAGCGCGCTGGCCGACCAGCTCGTCGAGCGTCTGCGGTCGCATCCGCACGGCGAGCGGCTCGCGGTGGCGCTGCCCGCTACCAGGCTCGCTGAACAGGCGGTCCATCTAGCCCTTCGGGCAGAGCGCCTTTGCCGCGCCGGCGCCGTAGCAGTCATAGCGCGCCGCCGGGAAGTCGCCGGTCCGCGCCGGCAGCCGCCAGCCGCCGACGACGGAGCGCAGCCCGTTCACGACGGGACCGTCGAGCAGGATGCAGATCTGCGTGCGCTCACCCGGCGGTGCAGGCGTCGCGTTGGCGCACGAGAGATCCTCCGACATTCCCACGACGAGCGGGCCGGCCGAGACGTTGAAGTAGTCGCGGTGCGTGTAGTGGCGCCAGGTGTTCTGGTCGGCGACGAGCCGCGCGCTTGCGTGGACGCTGTAGAAGACGTCGTTGATCGCCGCGACCGCCAACACCAGGCCGACGATGATCAGCGCGATCGTCTCGACCCGCCAGAGCCGGCGTTTCGGCGAGTCCTCGGCGCGCGGCGCAAGCCACGCAGGCAGCCGCTCGGTCGCGAACCAGCTCACCGCAAGCCCTCTGGAAAGCGCCCGGTCACGCACCACCGGACGGCCGATGAGCCAGGCCAGGACCCTTGCTTTGCAAGGACAGGTAGCCGACCAAAGTCCGGCTCCAGCAGCCTCATGGCACCGGCCCATAGAGCGGCGAGGTCTGGTGAACGACCCAGATCGCCTGGATCGCGAGCGTCGCAACGAGCAGTCGTCGATCGCGCGAGATGACCGCCAGCGGCAGCGGCCAGATCGTGTACCACGGCATCAGCCAGGTCGTGCTGACCGCGATCGCGAGTAGTCCCCAGCCGGAGGCTGTGACCCAGTCGTAGCCGCGCCAGGTTCGCCACAGCAGGTAGACGATGACCGCTACCAGCCCGCCGGTCAGGAGCTTGTGGTCGATCGGGTAGACGCCGGCCTTGCCGAACAGATGCGCGAGCTGGCTCGCGAAGCTGTAGGAGGAGACGAGGTGACCCTCTCGGTTGAGGCCCGCCACGAGGTTGATTCCCGCGGTCCCGAAGGCGGCGTAGCCGATCACGAGCCCGGCGGCCAGCGCGGCGAGCGCTCCGACGATTGGGGCGAGGCGCCGCTTGGAGACGATCAGGAACGGCAGCATCACTCCGAGCGTCGCCTTGACGAGCGCCCCCGCAACGACCGCTGCGGCGCCGCTCGCCTCGCGGCGCGCCGAGGTAACGGTGGCGATGCTCAGCGTGACGCCGAGCATCATCAGCGCCATCATGATCAGGTCGTTGTGCGATCCGCCGAGCGCGTACAGCACGTAGAGCGGGTTGAGCCCGACGACGATGACGGCGAGCACCGGGTCAAAGCCGCGCTGGCGGGCGCAGCGCCAGGTCAGCGCCAGCGTCGCCGCGCTCGCTAGCAGCGCCTCGAGCTTGAGGATCCAGATGCCGGCGTCGAGGCCCACCAAGCCGGCGGGGATCGTGATCAGCGTGAAGACGGGCCCGTACGGGCTGGCCCAGTTGATCCAGTCCGGACTGACGTAGGGGTAGCCGGGATAGCCTGGAAGCGCTGACGGTCCGTGCAGGTAAGGGTTTACGCCGTGGACGGCCTCGTGCGCGTAGGCGACGTTGGTGAAGAGGTCGGTCGCCAGCAGCACCGGCCCGGCGAAGACGATCAGCTGAAGCACCGCGATCAGGCCGATCGCCCAGCCCTTTGAGATCGGGTTCGACCGCCTGCGCGCGAGCAGGATCAGGCCGCCGTAGGCGGCGCACGAGACGAGCAGCGTCGGCAGGAAGATGCTGTAGCCGAGCGACTGGCCGAAGCCGGCGAGCCAGCTGTCGAACGCCGGCGAGCGCGGCACCATCGGCGTGTGGCCGACGGCGGCGTCGAGCACGATCTCGGCCGCGCCGGCTACGAGCACGAGCGAGAGCAGCACCGCGAGCGCTGCCGCCCGCCGCTCGGAGCGCAGGCGGATGAGCGAGCGGCGTTCGCTCTCGGCGATGGCGCTGGCTGTGCTCACGGCGCGATCAAGATCGTCTGGGGTCTTCCGAGGTGTCGAACCGCGGCGATCGCCCGCGACTCTACGCGGCAATCGTCCGCCCGAGTATGACGATGTCGGCGGCCCTGCCGTCGAGCCGCGTGACGCCTGGCAAGAGACCCCAGCGCTCGAAGCCGCCGGCCTCGAACAGCGCGATGCTCGCGGTGTTGTGGCCGAAGACGACCGCCAGCAGCCGCTCGATGGCGAGGCTCGGCGCCTGTTCGATAGCGTGATCGAGCAGCGTCCGTGCGTAGCCCTTGCGTCGCTGCTCGGTGTCGATGTAGACGCTCACCTCGGCGGTGATCGCGTAAGCCGCGCGCTCCTTGTAGTTCTCGAGGCTCAGCCAGCCAGCGACTTCGCCGTCCGCCTCGATGACCCAGCAGGGA
>DATAJI010000110.1:0-10304 GCA_036262195.1 Solirubrobacteraceae bacterium | reverse complement strand
CATCCCGATCTCCGCGTTGCGCGGCGATAACGTCGTCAACAGCTCGGACCACACGCCGTGGTACGACGGGCCGACGCTGCTAGGACATCTCGAGCAAGTCGAGGTGGCCTACGACCACCCCGACGACGTGCCCGCGCGCTTCCCGGTGCAGTGGGTGATCCGCACCGGCGGCACCCAAGGGGAGTACCGCGGCTACGCAGGACAGGTCGCCAGCGGCGCCTTGCACGCCGGCGAGGAGGTGGTCGTGCTGCCCGCAGGACAGCACACGCGGATCAGCGCGATCGATACGCTCGACGGGCCGCTCGACGAGGCGATTGCGCCGCTGTCGGTGACACTGCGACTCGAGGACAACATCGACGTGGACCGCGGCCAGCTGATCTGCGCGACGCGCGAACCACCAACGGTGTCGCGCGACTTCGAGGCCGACGTCTGCTGGCTCACCTCGGAGCCGCTGCGCTCCGGGTCACGCTACGCGATCAAGCACACGACGCGCAGCGCAACGGCGGTCATCGGCGAGCTCGTCGATCGCGTCGATGTTCACACGCTGGAGCGCGAAGACCGCCCCAGCGAGCTCGCGCTCAACGACATCGGCCGCCTGACACTGCGTACCAGTAGCCCGCTGGCTTTCGATCCCTACGCGCGCAACCGCCGCACCGGCAGCTTCATCCTCATCGACGAGGCATCGAATGCGACGGTTGGCGCAGGGATGATCACCCAGGCTCACGACTAGCAGATCGCCTTCTACTTCCCCAGAATTGGCTTAGGCGCGTAGGTGGTTGATTCCACGACCACCGCGCCGCCAGCCGCGCCACCAACCAGCTAGTGGCGAGCGCGATCGTTACCGGTTCAGGCGGGCTGATCGGCTCTGAAGCCGTCCGCTTCTTTGCCGCGCAGGGCTTCGATGTGATCGGGCTGGACAACGACATGCGCGCGCGGTTCTTCGGTCCGGAGGCATCAACCGCGCCGGTCTCCGAGCGCCTCACCGCGGAGGTTGAGGGCTTCCATTGGGAGCGCTGCGACATTCGCGACGCGGATACCGTGATGCGGCTGTTCGCCAAGCACGCTCGAGAGATCGAGCTGATCGTTCACACCGCGGCGCAGCCATCGCACGACTGGGCGGCCTCCGACCCGCAAACCGACTTCGCGGTCAACGCGAACGGGACGCTGAACCTGCTCGAGGCGGCGCGCGCCCACGCACCGGACGCGACGTTCATCTACACGTCGACCAACAAGGTCTACGGCGACCGCCCGAACCTGCTGCCACTCGAGGAGCGGGCGACACGGCTCGAGCTGCCGGCCGACCACCGCTGGTACGGCGGGATCGACACCGACATGCCGATCGATCTGACTACGCATTCGCTGTTCGGCGTATCGAAGGCGGCGGCCGATCTGCTGGTCCAGGAGTACGGCCGCTACTTCGGGATGCCGACGGTCTGTTTCCGCGGCGGCTGCCTCACCGGCCCACAGCACGCCGGCACGCAGCTGCACGGATTCCTCGCCTACCTGATGAAGTGCACGGTCAGCGGGAAGCCGTACACGGTCTTTGGCTACGACGGCAAGCAGGTGCGGGACAATCTCCACGCCAGCGACGTGGTCCAGGCGTTTGCCGCGTTCCACTCGGCGCCGCGCCCGGGTGCCGTCTACAACCTCGGCGGCGGTCGTAGGGCGAATGTCTCGATGCTCGAGGCGATCGACCTTTGCCAGCGGATCGCCGGCCGCGAGCTCAGCTACACGCTGTCGGGCGACCCACGTCACGGAGACCACCGTTGGTGGATCAGCGACCTCGATGGCTTCATCCGCGACTACCCTGGCTGGCGGCCGACGCTCGGCATCGAGGCCGTGCTCCGTGAGATCCACGATCAGAACGTCGAGCAGTGGGAGACGAGCGGTACGCACTGACCAACCAGATGGTTGACTACGCGACCCGCGCACCGTCCGGCGGCGTCCGGCAACCGCCGGCCGCCGAATCAACCATCTAGAGTGGGCCGGCATGTTTACGAGGGTCCTGGTCGCCAACCGCGGCGAGATCGCGGTCCGCGTAATCCGTGCTCTCGAAGAGCTCGGCGTCGAGAGCGTGGCCGTCTACTCGGAGCTCGATCGTGAGGCGCTCCACGTTCGCCGCGCCGACAGCGCCTACCTGCTCGGCGGCGCGAGCCCCGCTGAGAGCTACCTGAACATCGCCCGCATCCTCGAACTCGCGGGCGAGTCCGGCGCCGAGGCGATCCATCCCGGTTACGGGTTTCTCGCCGAGAGCGCGGCGTTTGCGGCCGCCTGCGAGGCTGCCGGAATCGTCTTCATCGGACCGCCCGCCAGTGCGATCGAGGCGATGGGGTCGAAAACGCGCGCCCGGGAACTGATGGCTGCCGCCGGCGTTCCGATCGTGCCCGGCACGACAGCACCGGTGGCAAGCGTAGCCGAGGCGCGTCGAATCATCGAGGCCGAGATCGGCTATCCGGTAGCGGTCAAGGCGGCCGGCGGCGGCGGCGGCAAGGGCTTTCGCGTCGCGCTCGCCGACAGTGAGCTCGAGGACGCCTTCGCCGGAGCGGCACGCGAGGGCGAGAAGTTCTTCGGCGACGACACCGTCTACCTCGAGCGCTACCTGCCAGACCCGCGCCACGTCGAGGTCCAGGTGCTCGCGGACGCGCACGGCGCGGTAGTCCACCTCGGGGAGCGCGACTGCTCGATCCAGCGGCGCCACCAGAAGCTGATCGAGGAATCGCCGGCGCCGTCGTGGATCGTTGACGAGGCGCTGCGCGAACGGATCGGCAAGATCGCGACCGACGCCGCGCGGGCGGTCGACTACAGCGGCGCCGGAACGATCGAGGGTCTGCTCTCCGGCGACGAGTACTTCTTCCTCGAGATGAACACCCGCGTGCAGGTCGAGCACTGCGTGACCGAGATGACGAGCGGCATCGACATCGTAAAGACCGGCATCCGTGTCGCCGCCGGCGAGCCGTTGCCGTTCACGCAGGGGCAGATCGTCCTGCGCGGGCACGCGATCGAATGCCGCATCAACGCCGAGGATGCGGCGCTCGGCTTCGTGCCAGCGCCCGGCCGTATCACCAGCTACCGGGAGCCCGCTGGGCCCGGCGTCAGGGTCGACTCGGGCGTGCTCGCCGGATCGGAGATCTCGCCGAACTACGACCCGATGATCGCGAAGCTGATCGTCTGGGACAGCGACCGCGCAGAGGCCACGCGGCGAATGCTGCGCGCTCTTGACGAGTACGAGATCGGCGGCGTGACGACGCTGCTGCCGTTCCATCGCGCGCTGCTGGCGACCGAGCAGTGGGAGCGCGGCGAGACCTGCCGCGACCTGCTCGAAGACCCGGACTGGCTGAAGGCTTCCGCGCCGCCTTTGGCGGACGCGGTCGCTGACGGGGTGCAGCCGAATGGTCGATCGATCGCCCTCGACTACACGGTCGAGGTCTCGGGCAAGCGCTTCGAGGTCAAGGTCATCGGCCCGCCCGGCGGTCTGAGCACAAACGGTTCGGGGCCGGCGCGCGCGCAACGCAGCAAGCGCGAGCGCTCCAAAAGCACGGTGTCCGGCGACGTGTTGACCTCCCCGATGCAGGGGACGGTGCTGAAGATCGCGACCGAGGCCGGCGCGCAGGTCGAGGAGGGGGCGCTGGTCGCGATCATCGAGGCGATGAAGATGGAGAACGAGGTCACCGCGCACAAGAGCGGCACGATCGTCTCGCTAGCGATCAGCGTCGGCGCGGCTGTCGGCGCCGGGGACACGCTCGCCGTGATCGCATCGCCGGCGGAATGAGCGACGCGCCACGCGTCTGGCGCGCTGGCCCGCGCGAAGCCAATGAGGTCACGCGACTTCTGCTCGAGTTCCGCGATTGGAATGAAGGCGCCGGTCCAGGTGAGGCGGAGATGCGCGGCTCGGTGAAGCGCCTCATGGTCGACCCCGACACGGAGTTCCTGCTGGCCGCGCCGGCCCAACCGGCGGCGGCCGCCGGCGTCTGCCAGTTGCGCTTCCGCCACTCCGTCTGGACGTCGAGCGACGACTGCTGGCTCGAGGACCTGTTCGTCGAGGAACGGGCGCGCGGCAAGGGTCTCGGGCGGACGCTGGTGCTCGCGGCGGTCGAGCGCGCCACTGCTCGCGGCGCGCGGCGGATCGAGCTCGACACGAGCGAGAGCAACACCAGCGCCATCGCCCTCTACGAGTCGCTCGGCTTCTCAGCGACCAGCAAGACCCACGGTCCGCTCCGCGGTCGCGACCTCTTCATGGGTCGCCGGCTCTAGACCAGCCGAGCGCCGTTCTCTGCGTGGAGGCGTCGCTGCTCGGAGTCACGGCGGCCGTCGGGGAGCGCGGCGGCGTCACCGTCGCGTCGCAGAGCCTCGAGATAGGCGCGGTCCTCGACGAGGACCCGCTGCGCCGTCTCGCGGTCGATCAAGCCGCCGTGGCCCGGCACGATGTGCGAGGCCGCCGCGACGAGCGGCTCGAGACGCGTCAGCGTGTCGAGGTACAGATCGATGCCGGCTGCCGGTGTCGGGATCTCGACCGGCGAGAGGTAGTCGCCGCAGACGAGCAGACCAAGCCACGGCGCCCAGACAGCCATACCGTCGACGGTGTGGCCCCCGGCGGGGTGGAGCTCGAGCTCCTTCTCCCCCAGGCCGCAGTAACCCGGCACCGCAAGCGCCTCCACCGAGCCGAGCGACAGCGGCGCCTGCCGCGAGAGATAGAAGCGCTCGTCGAAGTCACGCAGCTCGCGCTGCGCGGCGCCAGGCTCGCCCCGCAGCCGTGCGGCCGTCGTCTCCGCTACGCCAAGCGGTGCACCCGGGAACGCGAGGCGGCCAAGCAGATGGTCCCAATCGGCGTGCGTCGCGAGCAGGCCACTACAGGGGAAGCCTGACTGCTCGAGCACCGCAGGAAGCAGCTCCAGCTCATCCGGGAGCACCGGCGAGTCGATAACGAAGCCCTCGCCCGCCTCACCGGAGCCGTCCCGAATCAGGGTGCAGGTGGTCCGCCAGACCCGGCTCTCGAGCACGATCACATCCTCGTGCACGCCGATCGCGCGCATCACAAGCTCCTCAGCCAGTCGTGCCAGCGAATCGTCGCTAGGCGATTCCGAGCAGCTTCGCCGCCTCGCGCAGGTTCGCGACCTCGGCGGTCGGCTTGCGCTGCCCGGCCTCGAGCGTCTCCTTGTGGCGGTTCACCCAGATAACGGGGATCTTCGCTTTCACGCAGGGCTCGACATCGTGGTAGTAGCTCGAAGCTACGTGGACCCAGCCCTTCTTACCGCCGATGCGCCGCGCGCATTCGGTGAAGTGGGCAGCGTCCGGCTTGTACGAGCGAACCTGCTGGGCCGTGACGACTATGTCGAAGTCGATCTGGAGATGTCGCCGGGTCTGGCCGAGTAGCTTGTCGTCGATGTTCGAGATCAGGCCGACGTTGTACTTCTTGGCGATCTTGTCGAGTTGCGCGCGCGTCTCGCGAAATGGCTCCCAGCGCTGCACGGAGTCGGGCAGAAAGCCCGAGCGCGACGGCTCGAGCGGCCAGCCAAGGGACTTGGCGATCTCGACGACCGTGCGCCGCAGCACCTCGGCGTAGAGCTCGTAGGAGCCGCTCTCAATCTCACGCTCGATCTGCATGAAGAGTGGGATTACCTCTTTCCGCTCGATCGTGAAGCCGTCGCGGTTGGCCTCGGCCTCGAAGGCCTCCCAGATCCCTTTCTCCCAATCGATCAGCGTGCCGTACACGTCGAAGGTTACGAACGTCGGCTTAGTCGGCAGTGGCATCGGTAAGGGATCTCCTAGTGGCGGAATTTGCGCGGAGCGCGACGGCAATTATGAACGTCGTCTAGAGTCCGCGCCCGCTGATGGATCTACTCGAGTACCAAGGCAAGCAACTACTCGCTCGCCACGGCATTCCGGTACCCAACGGCAAGGTCGCTGCGACGAGCGATGAGGCCGTCGCCGCAGCGAACGAGATCGGCTACCCGTGCGCGGTCAAGGCTCAGGTCCAGATCGGCGGCCGCGGCAAGCTCGGCGGCATCAAGATCGCCCGCAACGAGGCGGAAGCGCGCGAGCACGCAGGCGCGATCCTCGGGATGGACATACGTGGCCTCACAGTGCACGAGGTGTGGATCGAGGGAGCTTCGGAGATCGCCTCCGAGTATTACGCCTCGATCGTCTTCGACCGCAGCGCCAAGGCCCCGCTCGTGATGCTCTCGACGCGCGGCGGAATGGACATCGAGCAGGTCGCTGACGAGACGCCGGAGGCGATCGCGACGCTGCACGTCGATCCACTGCTCGGCTTTCAGCCCTTCCACGGGAGGCGCCTCGCTTACGAGGCCGGCGTCGACGTCGACGTCGTTCGCGGCGTCGGAGCATTCCTCGCCGCACTTTGCGCCACGTTCATCGAGGAGGAGGCGATGCTGGTTGAGGTAAACCCGCTGGTCGTTACGCCAGACCGCCAGCTGGTCGCGCTCGACGCGAAGGTGACGCTCGACGACAACGCGCTCTACCGTCATCCCGAGAACGCTGAGCTGCGCGACCGCTCAGCTGAGGACCCACAGGAGCAGATGGCCAAAGAGCGCCACCTGACCTACGTCAAGCTCGACGGCGACATCGGCATCCTCGGCAACGGCGCCGGACTCGTGATGTCGACGCTCGACGTGGTCGCTCAGCACGGCGGCGCGCCGGCGAACTTCCTCGACGCCGGCGGCGGCGCAAAGGCCGAGGCGATCACCGCGGCCGTCGAGGTGATCCTGTCGAACCCGAAGGTGACGGCCGTGCTGTTCAACATTTTCGGCGGCATCACGCGCTGCGACGAGGTTGCGCGCGGCCTGATCGAGGCGTTCGAGCAGATCAAGCCGAATGTCCCGTTCGTCGTCCGCCTCGACGGCACCAACGGCACGCTCGGCCGCGAGCTGCTCGAGGCGGCGCAGCTGCCAAACGTTCACGCGGCCGCGACGATGGACGAGGCCGCCGCGCGCGTCGTGGAGCTGGCGAAGTGAGCGTCATAGTCGATCGTGATACGCGCCTCTGCGTCTCCGGCATCACCGGGCGCGAAGGGAAGTTCCATGCGCTGAACAACCGCAGCTACGGCACGAACGTCGTCGCCGGCGTCACGCCCGGCAAGGGCGGACAGGACGTCGACGGCATCCCGGTGTTCAACACGTTCCGCGCCGCAGTCGCGGAGTGCGCCGCGAACACGGCGATGATCTTTGTTCCGCCACCATTCGCGGCGGACTCGATCCTCGAGGCGGCTGACGCTGGGATCGCGACGATCGTCGCAATCACAGAGGGGATCCCGGCTCACGACGAGCTGCGCGTCTACACGCAGCTGCGGCGCGCCGGCGTGCGGCTGATTGGACCGAACTGCCCGGGTGTCCTCTCGCCGGGCAAAGCAAATGTCGGGATCATCCCGGCCGACTTCTTCCGCGAGGGAAACGTCGGCTTGGTCTCGCGCTCCGGCACGCTGACCTACCAGGTCGGGAACGAGCTCGCCCAGCGAGGCCTCGGCAACTCGTCGATCGTCGGCATCGGCGGCGACCCCGTCCCGGGCTCCAGCTTCGTCGACATCATCGCGCTGTTCGAGGCCGACCCGGAGACTGAGCTGATCGTGATGAGCGGCGAGATCGGCGGCGAGGGCGAGGAGGAGGCGGCGGACTACATCGCCGCGCACGTGTCGAAGCCCGTTGTTGCCTACATCGCCGGCTTCACGGCTCCACCCGGCAAGACGATGGGCCACGCCGGCGCGATCGTCTCGGGAAGCCACGGCACCGCAGCCGCGAAGGCGGCTGCGCTCGAGGCAAACGGTGTCCGCGTCGGGCGCACCCCGACAGCGGTGGCTGAGATCGTCGCCACGATGCTCGGTACCAGTGGCTGACGTCATCATGTGCGCCGTGAACGCGACCAGCACTATCTCGCTCGCCCGCGGTGCGCCGTCGCTCGACATCATCGACGTCGAGGGGCTTCGGGAAGCGGCCGGGCGGGCGTTCGAGAACGACCCCGGGGGCGCCACCGCCTACGGGACCTCGGTCGGCTATGGGCCGCTACGCCGTCTTATCGCCGAATGGCACGGCGTCGAGGAGTCGCAGGTGCTGGTCACGAACGGCTCGATGCAGGCTGACGCGTTCCTGTTCGACGAGCTTGCGTTGCCGGGACGGCAGGTCGTCATCGAGCGCCCTTCCTACGACCGAACGATTCTTGCGCTGCGCCAGCGAGGCGTCCGCCTACAGGCGGTCGCCCTGGAGCCCGACGGGATCGACGTGGACGCGCTGGAGGCGGCGCTCGCCGACGGCACGCGGCCTGCCTTTGCGCACATCATCCCGAACTTCCACAACCCGGCCGGCTACACGCTCTCGCTCGAGAAGCGCCTGCGTCTACTCGAGCTGGCGCGCCGCTACGAATTCACGATCTTCGAAGACGACCCTTACATCGCGCTGCGCTTCCGCGGTGAGGCGCTGCCGACGATGTTCTCGCTGGACGAGGATGCCGGTCACGTGATTTATGCCTCGTCGTTCTCAAAGACCGTCTGCCCCGGGATCCGCGTCGGCTACCTCGTCGGGCCGGCGGAGCTGATCGCGAGGATCGCGAAGCGCGCGACGAGCACCTACATCTCGCCAGGCATGGTGAGCGAAGCGATCACCTACGAGTTCTGCACTTCTGGAGCGCTCGAGCGATGAAGCGTGCGGGTCCGAGACGCACTCGCCGAGCGCTGCGAGCGACTCGCGAGGGGGCTCTCCGACGCGCTCCCCGAAACCCGCTTCACGGCGCCGGACGGCGGCTATTTCCTTTGGCTAGCGCTCGGCGAGCGGATCGACTCGACGCAGCTGGTGGCCGCAGCGAGCGAGCGCGGCGTCGCTGTCGTAGACGGTGATGACTTCATCGTCGATGGTCGCTCCGGCGCGATCCGCCTGTCATTCGCACCGGTCACGCCGGACGAGATCGACGAGGCGGTTGCGCGTCTCGCCGCTGCCGTCGGCTCGCTCGCCTGAGCTCGCTCAGCGCCCGTAGCGCTGCGTCGCCAGCACAAGCTGTTCCGGCAGCGCGACCCGCGGCGGCGGCGAGGGATCAGCGGTGACCGACACCGTCTCGGCGACGCTGCGCGTAACCACGCAGCGCCGGTCTGGCGCATCGAGGACAATCTGCTCGGCGTCCGACTGCGCGACTCGTGCCTCGAGCCCCGGCTCCAGCCCGACCTCGCGCAGGTAGTGAAGGAGGTCCTCGGCCTCGTTCTCGAAGCGCAGCACGACGACCGTTGCGCCTGGCTCCACGTCGGCCAGCGGTACGCCTGGAATCCGCGAGCCAGCGAAGATCGGGTGGCCGTGCGGGCATGTGCGAGCCTCGCCGATCGCCGCGCGCATCCGCTCTTCGAGCACCGGCGACATCGCGTGCTCGAGTCGCTCGGCCTCCTCGTGGACCTCGTCCCATGGGATACCGAGCAGGTCGGTGAGAAACCGTTCGATCAAGCGGTGGCGACTGACGATCTCCGCTGCGTGGCGCTCGCCGAGCTCGGTGAAATCAATCGACTTGTCGCTGGCGCGCGTGATGTAACCGTCGCGCTGCAGGCGGCCGATCATCTCGTGCACCGTCGGCGCGGCGAGCTGCATCGCGCGTGCGACGTTGGCGCCCGTCATCGGCAGGCCCGCCTCGTACAGCCAGTAGAGCGTCTGAAGGTACTCGTCCTCCGCGACTGTCGCTCGATCTCCGCTCATCACCGCTGACTGTATCGTCACGCTAGGGTCAGCCCTGATGCCGGTCCAATTCCCGATCGAGCCGGCGCTCGCCCGTGGCGCCGGCACCCTGCCTGTTGGGCCCGAATGGGCCTACGAGCAGAAGTACGACGGCTTCCGTGCAATCGCATTCGTCAGCGGCGAAGCGCTCCAGCTCCAGTCGCGCGGCGCCAAGGACCTCCGCCGGTACTTCCCCGAGCTGCGCTTCCCCGCCGGTGAGTACATCGTCGACGGTGAGATCGTCATCGACGCGCCCGGGGGCGGTGAGGCGTTCGGCGCCCTAGCGCAACGCATCCACCCTGCCGCCTCGCGCGTCGAGCGCCTCGCAAGCGAGTTGCCTGCCTCGTTCATTGCCTTCGATCTGCTGTCGCTCGACGGCGTCGAGCTGCTCGACCGCCCGTTCTCGGAGCGACGCGCAGCGCTCGAGTCGATCGACGGCCTGCGCCGAGCCGACCTGGTGCTCGACGCGGCCGACGCGGAAGCATGGCTCCAGCACGCCGAGGGGGTGGTCGCAAAGCGCCTCGACGCTCCGTACACGCCGGGGAAGCGGACGGCGATGGTAAAGGTGAAGCGCCGGCGCACGATCGACTGCGTGGTGATGGGCTACCGACC
>DATAJI010000109.1:0-4738 GCA_036262195.1 Solirubrobacteraceae bacterium | reverse complement strand
CATCATCCCTGCCAACCTCGAAGAACCAGCGGACGGCGTCGCCGTAGAGCTTGACCTGGTCGATCGTCTGGCCGGCACCGACCTCGCGCAACTCCGGCGGGCGATCGGCGGTGAGGACGATCAGCGGCACGCGCGCCTCGTGGGCCTCGATCACCGCAGGCGCCAGGTTCGCCGCAGCCGTTCCGGATGTGCAGGTGATCGCGACCGGGCGTCCGCTCGCCTTGGCCAGCCCGAGTGCGAAAAAGCCACTCGAGCGCTCGTCGATGTGCGAATGGGCGCGCAGGTTGCGCTCGCGTACGAGTGCGAGGACGAGCGGCGCGCAGCGCGAGCCTGGGGAGGTACACGCATCGGCGACGCCGCAGCGGGCCAGCTCGTCGACAAAAGCTCCGATCAGGACATGGGTGTCGAGGTTGGGCGTCAAGATGTCAGGGTGTCAGAGACCGTCGTCATGCTGCACGGCTTCGGCGGCACGGCGCGCCATTGGGATCGGGTGGCCGCGCTGCTCGATCGCGAACGCTACTCGCCGCTGGCGCTCGAGCTGCATCAAGCGCAGCCGCTCGATCTCCCGGGCGCGATCGAGCTGGTGGCGCGTGCGGCGCCGGATCGCTTCACGCTCTGCGGCTACTCGATGGGTGGCCGGATCGCGTTGCACCTCGCGTTGGCGATGCCGCAGCGCGTATCTCGTCTCATCGTCATCTCCGCGAGCGCGGGCCTTGGCGACGACGTGCAGCGCGCGGCTAGACGGGCGGCGGACGAGCAGCTCGCCGTTGAGATCGAGCGAGCAGGCATCGAGCCCTTCATCGCGCACTGGCGCGACACGCCGCTGTTCGCTGATGATCCGGGCTGGGCGCAGGAGCTGATCGCGGAGGACACTCGACGACTGACGGCGCAACAGATTGCCGGAACGCTGAGGGCTTACAGCGCTGGTCGCCTGGAGCCGCTGTGGGATCGCCTGACATCACTCGAGATGCCGGTTGTCGTGCTCGCCGGGGAGCGGGATACGGCGTACGTCGAGATCGGGCGTCGCCTCGCGGCATCGATTGCCGACGGGCGCCTAGAGGTGGTCACCGACGCAGGTCACAGGCTTGCGCTCGAGGCGCCTGAGGCGGTTGTCGCTGCGCTCAGCTGACTTTGGAATGCGCCCGCGGCGCGCTACGGCAGCGCAACCGCCGGGCGCTGTAGCTCAGAGCTTCTCGGCGAGCTCGGCGAGCGCCGCGAGCTTTGACTTGGACACGGTCTTGGAGTAGACGGCGGCGGAGAAGTTGTGCGTGCCTGAGACGCCCGCGATGATCTGGGCGGAGATCCCGCTCACCGACTCGGTCACGTAATAGCCACTGACACCGAGGCCCGAATAGGTCGTGATCTTGAACTGGATGGCGTGTGCTGCCTTCTCGGCCTTCTTGAAGCTCGCCTGGATCTGGGCCGCGGTCAGCGACTTCGAGGCGATGTCGCTCTCGAGCAGGACTGTCTTCTTGAGATCCGCGAGGCTCGTCTCGGCGCCATAGGCACAAGTGGTGTCGACGCTGGAGATGTTGTAGTTCGCCGGAGTCGCCTTTTCGCGAGTCGTAGTCTGCGTTGCAGCGGGCACCGAGTAGCCGATGATCGCCGAGACGGAGCCTGGGCTCACGTGGCTGCAGATCGACGTTGACGCTGCCGCCACGTGCGCCGCCTGCGACGTCGCAGCGCCGGCGGACAGCCCGGCCGCTGCGGTGGCTGTGAGGAACAAGAGACTGAGCCGGTGTGAGTTGAGACGCAGGACGACGCGTCGTGTCGCGGATACGCCGATCATCATGGGACTCCCGTGTGAGGTGGCTTTCGCCACGAGGTGTGCGCGACGCGAGTCGCCAGGCTGTGGGCTAAGCCGTACGTACGCTACAGAACGGCACAGCGAGGTGAAGCCGCGGCGCTAGACCCCGAGGCCGGGGGCGGTGCTTAGAGCGATGTGTCCGGCCACGACCGGCAGCGGCGACGGTCCATCGGCGAACAGCTCCAGCGTCGCGAGCCCGCACGGCGGTAGCGGAGCCAGGGCCGCGGCGGCGTGCAGTGCGGCGGCGATCCCTCGCGGGCCGTCGTAGGTCGAGGACAGGTAGACCTCGGCGCCGCTCGAGCGCACGAGCGCGGCGGCGGCGAGCAGGCCGCCGATGCCACCGCAGCGGGAGATCTTCAGGCACACCGCGTCGGCGACGCGCGCCGTCAGCGCGCCCGGCAGCGCCGCACTCTCGTCGATCGCGATCCGCACGGCGACGCGGTTGCGTAGCTGCGCCAGCGCCCGCAGACCGCGCACCGGTTCCTCGACCAACTCGAGGCCGTATGCGCTCATCGCGTCGAGCAGCTCTACGGCGCGCTCCACCGACCAGGCCCCATTCGCGTCCAAGCGGAGGCGCGGATACGGGCCGATCGCTTCGCGAACGCTGCGAACTCGCTCGAGATCGTCGCCGACGCCGACCTTGAGCTTAATGCAGTCGTAGCCGGCGGCGATCGCCGCGCAAGCCGCAGCCGCAGCCGCGTCGGCCCCGGTCGCCGAGATTGTCGCGTTGACGGCGACCTCCGCCGCCGGCTGCTCGGTGAGCAGCGCGCAAACCGGCTTCCCCGCTCGCTGTCCGGCCATGTCCCACAGCGCCGTGTCGATCGCAGCCAGCGCCTGCGGGAGATCGGCGACCTCGCGACAGCGGTCGATCAGGATCGGACCGCCCGGCGTGCTTGGCCTTTCGCAAACGACGCGGTAACCGTCCAACGCGCTCAGCACGTCGTTGATGGGAACGCCGTCGTAGGACTCGAGCGGCGCCGCCTCACCGTGGCCGCGCACACCGTCGTCGCCGATCAGCGTGACCTCGATCAGCTCGCGCGAGCCGATCGTGCCGTGCGCCGTCTGCTGCGGCTCAATGAACCGTCGCTCGTGGAGCTCAAATGAGAGCTCCATCAGCTCGCCAGGACGCCGCCGCTCAGCAGCAGGCAGTACACCAGCGCGAGGATGCCGCTGCGGGCGAGCGCAACGTTCAGCGACGGCCCGTCGTTGCGCGTGCAGACGGTACGCGCAACGCCGACCGCCAACGGGACTGCGAGCAGCGTCAGCGCGAGCCAGGGCGACAGCGGGCCGGCGACCCAGCAGGCGAGGCCCGAGATGAACGCGACGACGAACATCGCCACAAACAGGACGCGCGTGCGGCCGCGGCCGATGCGGACCGCGAGGGTGCGCTTGCCGGCGCGCCGATCCGACTCGATGTCACGAATGTTGTTGACGACGAGGATCGCTGCGATCAACAGCCCGACCGGGATCGCCAGCACGAACGCCTCCCATGTGAGGTCGCGGCGCTGGACGAAATAAGAGCCGGCGACGGCGACGACACCGAAGAACAGGAAGACGAACACCTCGCCGAGGCCCTCGTAACCGTACGGTCGTGGGCCGCCGGTGTAGAGCACCCCTGCGAGAATCGACGCGGCGCCGACGGCGAGCAGCAGCCAGCCGGCGACCGCGATCAGGTAGACGCCGCAGAGGATTGCCAGTCCAAACGTGATGTACGTCGCTACGAGGACGCGGCGCGGCGGCACGAGACCGCCAGCTGTGACGCGCATCGGGCCGAGCCGGTCGTCGGCGTCAGCGCCGCGGCGCGCGTCGGAGTAGTCGTTCGAGAGGTTCGTTCCGATCTGGATCAACATCGCGCCGAGCAGCGCGGCCACGAACGCGAGGGGATGGAACTTGCCCACGCGGATCGCAAGCGAGGTCCCGACGAGCACCGGGGCGATCGCGGCGGGCAGCGTCCGTGGACGCGCCGCCATCAGCCAGATCCTCACGGCCGTCGGGGAAAGCTCGAGAAGTCCGGCGGGCGCTTCTCGTTGTACGCGGTACGCCCCTCGCGGGCCTCCTCGTGGCCGTAGAACAGGAGGGTCGCGTCGTGGGCGAGCTGCTGGATGCCGGCAAGCCCGTCCTCGGACGCGTTGAAGCTCGCTTTCAGCAGCCGTAGAGCAAAGGGGGAGAGCGCGAGCATCTCACGGCACCAAGCGACCGTCTCGTCCTCGAGACGCTCCAGCGGCACGACCGCGTTCACGAGGCCCATCGCCAACGCCTGTGCGGCGTCGTACTGGCGGCAGAGGAACCAGATCTCCTTCGCGCGCTTCTGGCCGACCTGCGCTGCGAGAAGGCTCGCGCCGTAGCCGCCATCGAAAGAGCCGACGCGTGGGCCGCTCTGACCGAAGCGAGCGTTGTCGGCGGCGATCGTGAGGTCGCAGACGACCTGCAGGACGTTGCCGCCACCGATCGCGTAGCCGGCGACCATCGCGATCACGGGCTTGGGCGTGCGTCGGATCTGCACGTGCAGATCCGTGACGTGAAAGCGCCCGCGTGCACCGGGCGCGCCCGGGTCCTCGAGATATCCACTGTCGCCGCGAACCCGCTGGTCGCCGCCCGAGCAGAAGGCGTCCGGCCCCGCACCGGTCAGGATGATCACGCCGACCTCGGTGTCTTCGCGAGCGCGCGTGAAGGCATCACTCAGCTCGATCACCGTCTGCGGGCGAAACGCGTTTCGCACCTCCGGGCGGGCGATCGTGATCTTCGCGATCCGCGGCGGCGGGTCGCTCGATAGCTCGTAGCGGATGTCTGTGTACTCACCCGCGGTCTGCCAGTCGGCTGGCACGGGGGCCTCCTCCTTTGTGGGTCGGGACCAAGGCTATAGGGGCTGCGGGGCGGCTGCGGGGGCAGGACGCGTGACCGAGGCGTGTAGCTTGCCGTGCTGGTCCGGCC
>DATAJI010000108.1:0-3345 GCA_036262195.1 Solirubrobacteraceae bacterium | reverse complement strand
AAGGCCGCCAACCTCCGCGACAAGGAGCGGCGCCTGACGAACAAGAAGCGCGAGCTCGAAGAGCAGTGGGAGGCCGGTGAGACCGGCGCGGAGCGTCCGTCGATCGGCGAGGAGGAGATCGCCGACGCCGACGGCAAGCTCGACCCGGTCGTCGGCCGCGAGACGGAGATCGAGCGGATCATGCAGATCCTTTCGCGCCGGACCAAGAACAACCCGGTGCTGATCGGTGAGCCGGGCGTCGGCAAGACAGCGGTCGTCGAAGGGCTCGCTCAGCGGATCACGAACTCCGAGGTTCCCGAGCTGCTCAAGAACAAGCAGATCTACACGCTCGACCTCGCTGCGCTCGTCGCCGGCTCGAAGTACCGCGGAGAATTCGAGGAGCGCCTCAAGAAGGTGATGAAGGAGATCACCCAGCGCGGCGACATCATCCTGTTCATCGACGAGCTGCACAACCTCGTCGGCGCAGGGGCCGCGGAGGGCGCGATCGACGCCGCGTCGATCCTCAAGCCGGCTCTCGCGCGTGGCGAGCTGCAGACGATCGGCGCGACGACGCTCGACGAGTACCGCAAGTACCTCGAGCGCGACGCCGCCCTCGAGCGTCGCTTCCAGCAGATCCGCGTCGACGAGCCGTCGGTCGAGCAGACCGTTGAGATCCTCAAAGGCCTGCGCGACCGCTACGAGCAGCACCACAAGGTGACGATCACCGACGAGGCGCTTGCGGCCGCCGGCGAGCTCGCTGACCGTTACATCTCCGACCGCTTCCTGCCCGACAAGGCGATCGACCTGATCGACGAGGCAGCCTCGCGGATGCGCATCAAGTCGATGACCTCGCCGCCTGCCAATCGCGAGCTCGAGATCGAGATCGAGACGACGCGGCGCGAGAAGGAGTCGGCGATCGAGGCGCAAGAGTTCGAGAAGGCCGCCAACCTCCGCGACAAGGAGCGGCGCCTGACGAACAAGAAGCGCGAGCTCGAAGAGCAGTGGGAGGCCGGCGAGACCGGCGCAGAGCGTCCGTCGATCGGCGAGGAGGAGATCGCGGACATCGTCTCGATGTGGACCGGGATCCCCGTCTTCAAGCTGACCGAGGCCGAGACGGCGAAGCTAATGCGCATGGAGGAGGAGCTCCACAAGCGGGTCATCGGCCAGCACCCTGCGGTGGAGGTCATCTCGAAGGCGATCCGCCGTTCCCGCGCTGGTCTCAAGGACCCGAAGCGGCCGACCGGTTCGTTCGTGTTCCTCGGACCGTCCGGCGTCGGCAAGACCGAGCTCGCCCGCACGCTCGCCGAGTTCCTGTTCGGCGACGAGGACGCGATGACCCGTATCGACATGTCGGAGTACATGGAGAAGCACGCGGTGTCACGTCTCGTCGGCTCGCCTCCGGGCTACATCGGCTACGACGAGGGCGGTCAGCTGACAGAGGCGGTGCGGCGCAAGCCTTACTGCGTGCTCCTGCTCGACGAGATCGAGAAGGCCCACCCCGACGTCTTCAACATCCTGCTGCAGATCCTTGAGGACGGTCGACTGACCGATTCGCAGGGACGCACGGTCGACTTCCGTCACGCGATCGTGATCATGACCTCGAACATCGGGGCGCAGGAGATCGCGCGCAACACGCCGCTCGGCTTCGCAGTATCCGACGACGAGACGGGCATCAGCTACGACGACATGAAGAACCGCATCATGGGCGAGCTGAAGAAGGTCTTCCGGCCTGAGTTCCTCAACCGGATCGACGACGTAATCGTCTTCCACAAGCTCCAGCGCGAGGAGATCAAGCAGATCATCGAGCTGCTGTTGCTGAGGATCCGCCACTCGATGGCCGAGCGTGAGCTCCAGCTCGACCTGACCGAAGAGGCGAAGGACATGCTGGTCGAGAAGGGCTGGGATCCGGCGATGGGCGCGCGCCCGTTGCGCCGCGCGATCCAGCGCTACATCGAGGATCCGCTTGCCGACTTCGTACTGCGCTCCGAGCTCCCGGCTGGTTCGACGGTCGTCGTCGATCCCGCGCCCGAGGGCGACAACCCGGAGGTTCGCTTGACGATCGTCAAGCCGAAGAAGGTCAAGCAGCCGGTCGCCGTTGGCGGCGGTGGCAGCGAGGAAGAGACCGCCGAGGCTGAGCTGGGCGACGCCTCAGAGGGGTCCGAGGGCGACGAGAAGTAGAGTCGCCGGCTCGCGCCGCGACCGCCTCAGTTGATGCGTCGTCCCTCGGGATTGCCGCCATCGCAGAAGAGTTTCGGTTTGCGCCAGCCACCCGCCTGAGGTGGGGTCCGGCTCCCATCGAGCGCTCGCCTGCGCCGACGACGATGAGTCGCGTCCCCGGCCGCACGTAGGCTTGGAGGATGTCTCGCGCCGCCACTGTTCACGTGTGCTCATCATGCGCTCACGAAGAGCCGCGCTGGCATGGTCGCTGCCCCGGCTGTGGCGAGTGGAACTCGCTGGTCGAGGAGGTTAGCGGCGGTGCAGCGTCGCGCTCACTGGCCCGAGCCAGCGGAGTCGTGCGCAGGCCGGTGCCGCTGGCGGATGTCCAGGAGCCGGACCAGGCGCGGCTGCTGACTGGGATCGGCGAGCTCGACCGGGTGCTGGGTGGCGGGATCGTGCCAGGATCAGTCGTGCTGATCGGTGGCGCGCCGGGGATCGGCAAGTCGACGCTGACGAATATGGCACTCGGTAACCTGGCGAGCGCGGGTCATCGAACGCTCTACGTATCGGGTGAGGAATCGACGGCCCAGGTGCGGCTGCGAGCAGCTCGGCTGCCTTCCGGAGCGCTGGCGGTTCCGGCCATCGCGGAGACCGACCTGGCGACGGTGATCGCGACACTTGAACGCGAGCGCCCGGAGGTCTGCGTGATCGACTCTGTGCAGACGCTTGACGCACGCGAGTTGAGCGGCGCCCCCGGCTCAGTTGGGCAGGTCAGGGAGGTCGCCGGCCGTATCGTCTCCGTCGCCAAGCGCGAGCGGATCGCTGTTCTACTCGTCGGGCACGTGACGAAGGAGGGTGCCCTCGCGGGTCCTCGCGTGCTCGAGCACCTGGTCGATTGCGTTCTTGCCTTCGAGGGCGAGCGCGAGCGGACCTATCGCACCGTGCGAGCGATCAAGAATCGCTTCGGCTCGACCAACGAGGCCGGTGTGTTCGAGATGCGACAGGACGGGCTCATCGAGGTGCTCGACGCGTCGGCCCGTTTTGTCGACGCGGCGACGCGCGCGTCCGGTAGCGTCGTGCTCGCGACAATGGAGGGCACGCGGCCGCTGCTCGTGGAGGTGCAGGCGCTCGTCACTCCGTCGGAGCTGGTGCCGCCGCGCCGCGTCGTCAATGGATTTGACCGCAACCGCCTGGCGCTCGTGCTAGCCG
>DATAJI010000107.1:0-5241 GCA_036262195.1 Solirubrobacteraceae bacterium | reverse complement strand
TGCCCGGATCGTCGAACTCGAAGGTGTATCTGGTCGGAGGCGGCATTCCGTCGTCCGCGGCCGGGCCGTGCGACGCCAGGCTCCAGAGCGCGAACGTCCAGATCCTCGACCAGCTGTCGCTTGACCGCGGATCGATGGATGACGCAACCGCCCCTACGCCCGAATGCGGTCATGCCACGCACGGCGGGTGGATGTTCGAAGACGAGCCACGACCCGAATCGACCTTCCCAATCGCAACCGGACATCGGCCACGCGGCCGTGGTCTAACGCATCGCCAACCAGAAAGGGAGCCCTATGGCTACCGCGACCCAGATCACCAGTCGGACCGAGCACCTGCTCGAGCTCATGAAGCAAGGCGATGACGCGTTCAACGACCGCGACTTCGCAGCGATGGACGCGGTCCATCACCCGGACATGATCGCCTACGTCACCGGGAACGCGGAGCCGCTCTATGGACGGGCAGCGCACGCCGCAGCGATGAAGCAGTTCTTCGGCATGTTCCCGGACGTGCACGTCGACAACGACCCGTACCCGGTCCAGTTCGGGAGCGGTGACTGGATCACCGTTGTCACCAACGTCACAGGGACCTTCACCGGCGAGATGGTCCTGCCCGACGGCAACAAGATCGCGCCGACGGGAAAAGCGTTCGACGTCGAGTTCGCCCAGACCAGCAAATGGGACGCCGACCAACTCGTTGAAATCGCCGCGTTCTTCGACTCCGCTCTGCAGGCAAAGCAGATCGGCCTCGGCTAGGTACGAGGCGTTTCCGCCGGCTCGCGGCGATCGCAATCGCGAGCCGGCCAGCACGCGATACAGCGCTCGCAATGGCGCGAGAAGCGGCGCGGCACGGGCTGCAGCAGCAAAGTAGGAGTCGACCTGACCAAGTAGCCCGCGGCCCGCTACGGCACTCGCCCAGCAGCCGCCGCGCGTTCTCCTACCGCACTCGGCCACGCGGGAGCTCGCAGCGACCTGAGCCGGAGACGGTCTCCGGCTCGGGTCGGGCTAGCCTTGTCTCGGCGGCCTATGCGAGCTTGACGACGTGGAGCCCCCCTAGCGGGCCGCCGACCTGCATGAGACGCCCCTCGCGCGCTCCACCAAGATCGACGGGCGAGAATCCCATCGAGTCGACAAAGGCTGAGACTGTGGTCTTGGCGTCCGGGTCATCGCCGGCGAGGAACACGACGAGGCGACCATTGGTGCGGCTGGGGTTCTGGGCGGTGACCCCAGCGAGGATCGTGTTGAACGCCTTGACGACCCGTGCGCCGGGCATGAGCGCGGCGTTGTGTTCGCTGCCGGTCTGATCCCCCAGGTCGACGATATCGGTCCCGGGGCCTCCCCACTGGTTTGTTGCGTCGATCACGATCCGCCCGTTCCAGTCGGTGACGTCCTTGACCGCGTCTGGCACCTTGTCCCAGTTGACCGCGAGGATCACGATGTCGGCTTGCGCCGCCTCGGCGACTGTGCCCGCGGATGCGTTGGCACCGAGTTGGCCGACGAGCTCGGTGAGCGACTCGGGGCCGCGGCTGTTGCTGAGGACGACGTGGTACCCGGCTGTGACGGCATGGCCGACGATCGCTTGCGCGACATTACCGGTACCGATCGTGCCGATGGTGAGCCTATCGCTTGAGGACATCGTGGTCCCTTTCTGATTGGGGGATGGTTCTTGAGGACTGGTTCTGCGCCCGGCTTGGGCGAGTAAATGTGCGACGGTCTCTCCCAACCGTCGGCGGGACCCGCGGCGCTCTGGTTGGCCGTCGTCGGCGAAGCGCTTCGTCAGCGGTTGAGAGCGCGAGTTAGTGTTCCAAATCCATATAGTTCGTTGCGCAACGGACTATGCTAACTCATCAGCAGTAGCGGCGCTCTGCCCGGCGGAGCTCTTTGGACCACTGGCTCGGGCGCCTGAATCCTCGTCACATCAACGCCACGAAGGTCATTCCGGAATGGCCGACAGCTAGGCTGTGATCCAACCTTGGCCGCGAAATCCAGTCACCGATCCAGCCAACGACATTCCCAACTCACGCCGCTTGAGATGCAGGCGTGGGGCGGCATGTTGCGCGTACATGCGCTGGTGATGGAGGCACTCGACGACGAGCTCGAGTTCGAGCAGAGGCTGCCGCTGAGCTCCTACGACGTCCTCACCAATTTGAGCGCTGCCCCCGGCGGGCAGCGACGAATGAACGAGCTTGCCAACCATGTCTTGATGAGCAAGAGCGGGCTTACGCGGGTCGTTGACGTGCTCGAGAAGCAGGGTCTCGTCGAGCGCATCCGCTCGGGTGCGGACGGTCGAGGCCTATACGCGAGGTTGACGCCCGCGGGACGAACGAAGTTCCGGGCCGCACACAAGGTGCATTTGCGGGGCGTGCGCGCGCGGTTTCTCGACAAGCTGACCGAGCCCCAACTCCAGAGCCTCGCCGAGGCGTGGAAGTCCGTTCATCCAGAATGGTTTCCGGCAGACAGCTAGTAGATCTCCACGTGGAACATAAGGGTGGGGAGCACCTATCCGCCAAATTCGACTGGATGATCGGCGATTCGCGCCGCGCGACTATCACCGACCGAGGCGCTACGAACGGTCTGATGGCGCAACGATCGGCGGCGAACTCGAACGCGCGCGCAACCAGCTCCGCGACCACTAGCCGGCCACCCTTCGGGGAACCCGACGCCAGCATCGCGTGCACCGGCAGGTCTGGGTCAGCATCGTCACTGGGGCGTGATATCCGCGGGGGCTGTGATCGGGATCGCTGCGTCGGCCGGGACGCACCCCCCGGCCGCGTGGACCACATTCACGCAAAGCATTGGCCGCGGTCGAGCTCGGTCGGCGCCTGGTATTCGCCACACGCAGGAGCGTCGTCGGCGGCAGCGACACGCCTGCGACGGACGAACTCCGATACTCGCGGCCTACGTTGACGTGGCTCCTGCTCCCCCGGGGCGAGCGAGCGCCACGCGCGCCGAGTGCTCGGCCTATATTCCTCGTCCAACTGGAGACCCGGGGTCAGCGACCGCGCCCGCTACCGGTCCTCGAGGCGAAGCGGTCGCCGCGCCCTGGATTCCGCGCGAGGAGGCCCCGCCGTGTCGTTGGATGGTGTGGCGCTGCTGCGTTCGCCCGGGGTCGTGAGGGATTTGAGTTGTCGCTTGATGCGCTGCTCAGGCGGTGCATCTCATCAGCGCGAGCAGCGGGATTTGCCGCGTAGTCTTGGCTTGAAACTCGCCCAATGTGGGCGACGCCGCGACCAGTTCCGGCCACAGTTTGGCGCGCACGGCGCCGGTGACTTCTTCGGCCACTGCGGTGAACGTTTCGGTCCCGAGTTCGACGTTGATCGTCGGGTGTTTCTTGATGTTGTGGTACCAGGCGGGGTGCGTCGACGACCCGCCGTTGGAGGCAGCGATGACCAGCCGCCCGTCGGGCAACGAGCTGTATACGAGCGGGGTGACGCGCTCGGCTCGGGTTCTGGCGCCGAGGTGGTGGATCAGGACGATCGGCGTGCCGGCCAGGTCACCGCCGACTTGTCCCCTGTTTGCCCGGAACTCCGCGATCACGCGTTCGGTGAAATCACTGGACATGCTCAGGCAGCGCGGTCGTGACGCGGTAGCTGAGGTTGATGCGACCGGCGGGCGCGGCCGCGCTGGCGACGAGTTCCAGGTCCTGTCGCCGGGCGATCCCGTCAAATAGGGCTGCGCCCGCCCCGACGACGACCGGGTGGACAATGAGGCGAAGTTCATCGAGCAGTTCCGCGTCGATCAGGCTCCTGAGCAGGCCAACCCCACCGACGATGTAGACGGCGCCGCCGGGCTGCGCCTTGAACGCCCGGAGTTCGTCGAGATCGCCAACGATCCGCGCCGTCGGCCAGGCGACCTCGCGCAGGGTGGTCGAGAGGACGATGTGCGGGGTCTCGGCGGCGACGCGCGCGTACTCGACCTCACGCGGGTATGGGTCGCGTCCCAGCCACTCGCCGACGGTCGTCGGGTCCTCTCGGATCGCCGCCCAGAACACTTCGTACTCGGGGAGCATTCCGGCGCCGAGGACGAACGCGTCGACCCGCGGAACCAGTCCGAGGCCATCGGCCCAGGAGTCCACCCAGTCAGCCTGGCCGTCCGAATCGCGGCTGTAGCCGTCGAGCGTGACCTGCATCCCCGCAATGAACGTCCGTTTTGGTGTTGTCGTCATATTCATCTCCTGTCGGGTAGTGGCGCACGCTAAGCGCAACCTATGGTTGCACAACTGGCAGGGCAAGCGCAACCGTCAGTTGCGCATCCGTGGTATCGTCACGGCCGTGCTGCCCGACGCCATCACGCGAGAGATCGACATCGAGGCGCCCCCGGAGGTGGTCTGGGGGATCATCACCGAGGCACGGCATCTGGCCGGCTGGTTCAGCGACGAGGCTGAGATTGACCTTCGGCCGGGCGGCGCGATGCTGCTTACCTGGCACGGTCATGGCGCCTACTGTGCACGCGTCGAGACCGTTGAGCCGCCGGTGACCTTCGCGTTCCGCTGGGGGCTGCGCGACGGGCAGGATCCAGCGCCGGGCGGCTCCACCCTGGTCGTGATGACGCTCACTCCGACAAACGCCGGGACTCGCCTGCGAGTCGTCGAGAGCGGCTTCTCGGATCTGTCCTGGCCCGAACACGAGCGAGCCGGCTACGCCAGCCAGAACGCCTCCGGATGGATCAGGGAGCTCGACGAACTCCGCGCCTACGCGGCGCGAGTCACCGGCTCGCCCCACGCGCGATGACGCGGGACGGCGAGGACGCCGATCGCCTCTGGGCGGCGCTCGGCGACCCGATGCGGCTCCGGCTGCTCGACCTGCTGCTCGAGAGCGGCGAAACGACCGCCAGCGCGCTCGCCACCGAGCTCCCGATCACCCGACAGGGAATCGCCAAACACCTCCAGGTCCTGCAGCGTGCCGAACTCGTGCGGGCACACCGGGCCGGGCGCGAAACCCGCTTCACCGTGCGCGACGAACGCCTCGCCCAGGCCCAGCGCCAGATGGCGCTGATCGCCACGCGCTGGGACCAGCGGCTTGGAAGGATCAAACGGATCGCCGAGGCCACGCACACCTCGTCGCGTGCCACCGACGCCGAGTGAGCAACAGGCCAGCTCATCCCGCGATCTCCCGCTAGCACCCAACGCACGGCGTGCCGGCACCACAGCCCCCCGCAGGTCCCGCTGTTCGCCATTAGCGAGCGTCTCGAAACGTCGCGCGAGACGCTCGCAACGGACGATGAGGATCACTCTCGACCGGCGCG
>DATAJI010000106.1:0-1640 GCA_036262195.1 Solirubrobacteraceae bacterium | reverse complement strand
GTGGAATTCCTGCGGGCCGTCGCCCGGAGTCACGCCGGTCCAGAGCGAGGTGTAAGGGTTCATCCGCTCGGCGGTCGAGGAGCGCGGGAGCAATTGGAGCATCACGCCGAGGTCCTCGAAGCGCGGCAGGATCTTCTCGATGCCCATCAGCGTGATCAGCATCCGCGGCAGCGTCGTGCACATCCGACCATTGCCCTCTGATTCGACTACGCAGACAGTGCCGGTCTCGGCGACCGCGAAGTTCGCGCCGCTGACGGCGACGCGTGCGGCGAGGAACTTGCGCCGAAGATGCCGGCGCGCGGCCTCGGCGAGCTGCGCCGGCGCGTCCGTAAGCCGCGACGTGCCCTCGAGCTCACGCTGGAAGAGGTCGCGAATCTCGCCGCGGTTGCGGTGGATCGCGGGGACGAGGATGTGTGACGGCGTGTCGTTGGACAGCTGGATGATCAGCTCCGCGAGATCAGTCTCGATCGCCGTGATCCCGCGCGCTGCGAGTGCACCGTTAAGGCCGATCTCGTCAGTCGCCATCGACTTGACCTTGACTACCTCGTCCGCGCCGGCCCGAGAGATCAGATCGCCGATGATCCGATTCGCCTCAGCGCCGTCGCGCGCCCAGTGGACGGTACCGCCGGCGTCCGTCACCGACTCCTCGAGCTGCTCGAGGTGAACGTCGAGGTGGCGAAGCGAACGGTCTTTGATGCGCCGACCGGCTTCGCGAAGCTCCTGCCAGTCCGCGACCTCGGCGATCGCGCGAATGCGCTTGTCGCGGATCGTGTGCGTCGCGCCGCGCAAGTTAGCGCGCAGCCGGCCGTCGGCGAGCGCCGCGTGCGCCGCGGCGGCGAACTGGTTGCTCACGCCGGCTCCGTCGAGGCGAGGATCTCCGCGAGGTGGACTACGCGCACGCCGGCGCGCCGGCGGGTGAGGCCACCGCCGATCTGCATCAGGCAGGAGGAGTCGAGCGCGGTGCAGACCTCGGCTCCGCTGTCCAGAACGGTGCCGCACTTGTCGGCGAGCATGGCCTCTGAGACCTCGGCGTTCTTGATGGCAAAGGTGCCGCCAAACCCGCAGCAGGACTCGGCTTCCGACAACTCGATCAACTGAATTCCGCGAACTCGTCGCAGCAGCCGCAGCGGCGCGTCGCCCACGTGAAGGAGGCGCAGCGAGTGGCATGTCGGATGGTAGGTCACGCGGTGCGGGTAATACGCGCCGACATCGTCCACCCCCAGGCGCTCCACGAGGAACTGGGACAGCTCATACACACGAGGCTCGAGTGCGGCGACCGCGGCGATCAGTTCCGGGGCGCCGGAGCGCGCCGCGAGACGAGGGTACTGGTCCTTGACCATCGCGACGCAGGAGCCCGAGGCCGCCACGACGGCGTCGAACGCTTCGTCGGCGAACGCCGCGACGAAGTGGCGGAGCAGGTCTACGGCCTCGCGCTCGTATCCCGAGTTAGAGTGCATTTGGCCGCAGCAGGTTTGCTCTGCAGGGAACGTGACGCTGTGTCCGAGCCGCTCGAGGATCTCGACCGCGGCGATCGACGCGCCCGGAAACAGCGCGTCGCCTACGCAGGTTGCGAAGATCGCGATTCGCACGGACGCGCGTTCAGCCGCAGGTCGCCGCACGGCGTGCGGCGACCATGAGAT
>DATAJI010000105.1:0-4133 GCA_036262195.1 Solirubrobacteraceae bacterium | reverse complement strand
GGTCCACCACGCGACCGCCGTTACGCCGCTCAGCTGGCGGCTGAACAGCCAGGCGCACGCGACTGACGCCGCGACGAGCGATCCGATGGCGAGCGCCGTCGGCAGGAAGCACGCCGCAAAGACGACCGGCAGCAAGAACAGCAGGACGTCGCCCGTGGTGCGGGTATGGCTGACCGCTGCCGTCAGCGTCACGAGGACCGTCACAGTCACCACGATCCCGGCCAGTGTCAGCTCGGCGAACTGCTCTCCCCAGCGCCAGGTGATGAGGGCGCCCGCGAGCGCCACGGCGACGGTTGCCGTGCTGCGCCGCGAGCTGAGCACCACGATGCTCGAGCTTGCAGGCCTCGCACGCTGCGATCCGCTGACCGGACTGCTCAATCGCCGCAGCTTCGATCAGGCGCTGGCGAGCGAGCTCGAGCGCTGCGTGAGGAGCGGCGGGACGTGCTCGCTGCTGATGTGCGATCTCGACCACTTCAAGGCGATCAACGACTTGCACGGCCATGCCAGCGGCGACGCGGTCCTCGAACGCGTCGCCGGCGACCTGCTCGCTGGGGTACGAGCGATCGACACCGTTGCGCGGGTCGGCGGCGAAGAGCTTGCGCTGTTGTTGATCGACTGCCCGAAGACGACGGCCAAACGCGTTGCCGAGCGTTTGCGTCGCCAGGTCGCGCGCGATCCGGGGGATCTGCCAGCCGTAACGATCTCGATCGGCATCGCCGACAGCTCGCTGGCAGGCGACGCCGAGGAGCTTCTTGCTTACGCCGACCGCGCGCTCTACGCTGCGAAGCGCGCTGGCCGCAACCGGGTCCGCTGCGCTACCGCTCCGCCAGACCGGCCGCTCGAGCTCGCGGCCTAGACGCTCAGGCCGCTACTCGAGCTGGGCGAGCGCGGCGAGGACCTCTTCGTCGTGGGTCTTCGGCGTGGCCTTGGGGATCACGTGACGCACGACGCCCTCGGCGTCGATGATGAACGTAGCCCGCTGCATCCCCCAATACGTTCGCCCGTACATCGACTTCTCGACCCAGACTCCATAGGCCTCGGCCGTCGCGTGCTCGGGGTCGGAGAGGAGCGGGAACTCGAGCGCGTACTCATCGGCGAACTTCCGGATCGCCTTGACGGGATCGGGCGAGACGCCGAGCACGACGGTGCCGGCTGTGGCGTAGTCGGCCCTGTGATCGCGTATGCCGCAGGCCTGGGTCGTGCAGCCCGACGTGCCGGCCTTGGGATAAAAGTAGAGGACGACCGGCTTGCCCCGTAGGTCCGACAGTCGGACCGACTCCCCAGACTGGTCGAGCAGCTCGAAGTCTGGGGCGATTGTGCCGGAAACGATCACGAGAAGGATCCTAGTCGCAGCCCTACTTCAGGAGCCGCGACAAGCGCCGGTCTTTGAGCACCCGGCCCTCCGTCTGACAGTGCGGGCAATAGCTCATCACGTGATCCTCGAAGTTGACCGACTCGAGCGTCGCGGCGCAGCGCGGGCACGGCTCGCCGGCATGGCGGTGTACGAGCAAAGGCATCGGGAGCTTGTCGGGTAGCGGCAGCGTGAGTGTCCGCTCGTACTGCTCGAGCGCGCCTCCGAGCGTCGTGCGAATCGCGCTGGCAAGCGTCTCGACCTCCGCGGCATCGAGATCGGCGCCGCGCTTGAATGGCGAGATCCGGGCGGTCCAGAGGATCTCGTCAACCCAGGAGCGGCCAATCCCGGCGATCACGTGCTGGTCGCGCAGAGCGGCATAGAGCGGCCGCGGCTGGGCGAGGCGCTCACCGAGATCGTCTGGCGGCTCGGGCCACGCCTCTGGTCCGAGCCGCGCTAGCGCCTCGTCGCTCGCGAGCGCGTCCTGCTCGAGCAGCTTGGCCCAGGCCGCCTGCTTGGTGCCGAACTCGCGCAGGCGCAGCTCGCGTCCATCGATGAAGCGCACGAGCAGCCGTGAAGTGCGGTCACGCGAGCTCGCGTGGCTGTCATAGAGCTGCAGTCGCCCCGCCGACATCAGGTGGAGCAACAGCACGAGCCCGCCGTCGAACTCGACGATGAGCTGCTTGCCGCGGCGGCGAACACGCGTCAGCCGATGTCCCTCTAGCGCCGCGAGCGGTGGCGCAAACGTCTTCAGCGTGTTGAGTCCGGGAGCCAGTGCCGACTCGACGCTCGCGCCTCCCAGCGCGCCGTCAAGCAGCCGCGCCGTCAGCTCCACCTCGGGCAATTCGGGCATGCCTCCAGGGTACGCTAGCGCTACGCCGAGGCTCTACGTTTGGGGCTTTGGATTCCCGGTTAGGTAAGCGCGTATCGGGGCGCCGACGTACACGGTGCCGCTCGGCGAGGTCCACTGGACGCGCCAGACGCGCTGCTTGTCGAATAGGCCGGTGGCGCTCCAGTAACCGAGCGCGTTGGTCTGCGCGGTCAGCAACTGCTGCCAGGCACCGCCGTTGTCGGAGTACTGCAGCGCGACCTGACTCGCAGCCGTCGCGGGTCGCACGAGTCCCCAGAACGATACCCGCGACCCGCCGCTCACAGTGACCGTCAGCGGCAGGCGGTAGCCGTTGTAAAGTGGCTTGGGCTTGCCCTTCACGTACAGGAGACCGGTCTGGAAGCTCCCCTCGCCGGGATCGGGATCGTCGCTCAGCAGATACTGTGAGAAGGAGGCGACGTCGGGGTCGTTCCACGCAGTCTGCTCGGCGATCGCGTCGTACTCGGCCTGCGTGGCCGCCGGGACCCCGAGATAATGGTTCGGGTAGCTCTGGACTCCGAACTCGGTGATGTAAATCGGCGTGCTCTTCGGGATCGCGTGCGCGTCAGCGGCGAGGCGGAGCGCGGTCTGCAGCTGGCCGAGTGTGGCGATCGTGACGTCGTCGGCGCCGCCGTAGGCGCGCGGCGGTCGCCAGAACGGGCCCTGCTCCTGGTCGTAGGGATGCTGGGCGTAGCCCGCCGCCGGCAACATGCCGCAGCCGCGTGCCTTGACGTAGTGCGTGTTGAGGCAGAGCGCGCCGCGGAGGAAGGCAAGCGGCGGTGAGATGTCGACCGCTGTCACGCCAAGCGGAGAGGTCTCACCCATCAGAACCTTTGTTCCGGCGAAGTTCCCGGACGCTTTGAGGCCAGCGTAGCCGTCGAGAAACAGCTTGCGGTAGATGACGGCAGATTCGAGCGTCTTTTTCGGGTTGCCGTCGAGGTACTGCGGCTCCAGCTCCTGCGTCTGGTTAGGCTCGTTCCAGATCGAGTAGAGCTTTACGTAGCTGCCGAACTCGCGGCCGACCGCCTGTGTGAACTGGCCGTAGTCGCGCGGATTGGGATCGGTCACCAGTTCCTTCGTCGTGTATTTGGTCGTCGAGCACTGCGAGGCCCAACACGGCGCGTAGCCTGTAACCGTTAGCAGCACCTTCCAGCCGAGCGTCTGCATCTCCTGGATGAGCGGCTGGTACTGACCCCAGTGGTAGTTGGCCGGATTCGTGAGGTTGAGCTTTGGCTGCTTCTTCGACCTGGGGGAAGGCGCAACCTCGTTCCAGATCAACTGAATCCGCACCGCGTGCACGCCGAGACTCTGCAGCTGAGCGATCGCCGCGGGCCGCGCCGCAGGATTGAGCAGCTGCTGCGGCGCCTCGAAGAAATTGACCTCAGCGTGCGACGCGAAGGCTGGCGAGGCGACGGCAAGCGAGCCGCAGAAGGCCGCAAGGGCGCAGAGGAAGGCTGTGACCTTTGGTACGTGCACGATTAATCCTTGGCGGCGACGCACCGGTCGCGCCACCCTAACCGGAACCGCAACCGAGGGGCAGGGTTGCGTGCTTTACACAACAATTAAACTGAATTGGACGACCGCTCGCGCCGCTTACGCGCGGCGTCCGTAGAGCATCCGCACGATGGCGCCCAGCACTCGTGTCCGTCTCGCCGAGACCGGATACATCTGCGGCTCGCGCCGTGGGATCCAGCGCGGCGAGAGGACAATCGTTTGCGTGGTCGTGAATTTGCGAATTCCCTCCGCGCCGTGACGAGCGCCGATGCCCGATTCCTTGACGCCGCCCATCGGCGCCGCCAAGGCGAAGTAGTTGATTGCCGCGTCGTCGACGCAGACCGCACCGACCGCCAGACGGCGAGCGATGCGCTCACCCTCCTCGGCGTTGCGCGCGAACACTGAGGCTCCAAGCCCGTA